>SKUG01000270.1 GCA_007122215.1 Thermoleophilia bacterium
GCCGAGGCCGCCGGCGCCAAGGTCACCGGTTCGGTCAGCTCCCGCACCACCCTGCTCGTGGCCGGAGAGGCTGCCGGCTCGAAGCTCGAGCGCGCCCGCGAGCTCGGGGTCCCGGTGCTCGACGAGGCGGCCTTCCGCGACCGGGTCGGCATCTCGTAACGCTACTGCGGCAACTTTCCCCCACCAGGTGGGGGAAAGTTGCCGCAGTGGATGATGGTGCGGGCGACCGAGTCCGCGACGGGCCCGAGGGGCGCGTCCCTGGGGGCACGCAGGGCGTGGCTCGGGCCGCGCCTCAGTTGTCGCGTGCGTCGTTGTGGACCGCTGCTGCTCCGCTGAAGGCTGGGCTGCGCAGGTACTCGGGAGCCTCCTCCCCGCTCGCCAGCGGCGGGCTCGGCAGCGGCATCGGATGGGGAATCGGATCGGGCCAGACCGGCATGGGGAAGTGGTCGATCCGCGCTGCGAGTCGCTCGGATCCATCCGGCCCCACGAGCTGGAGGATCCGCGTCGAGCCCTCGCCCCCCTGGGAGATCGAGCTGGCATCGCCAACCGCAACGTCCGGCGTCAGGGAGACGACCTGGAACACCGTCCGCACGTGGCGCATCTCCATCGTCGGCTCCCCGAGCCGCGGATCCTCGACGGCAACCACCGCGTAGGTGCCACCGGTCTTCTCCGCCAGCCGTCGTGCGACTGCTGCCGCATCCTGCTCTCGCAGGCTCGAGTGGTGGACCTCCCCGACCCGGACCTCTTCCTTGGTCTCGCCACCCGTGAATGCGTCCCGGAGGATCGATCCAACCGCGACCCCCGGCTTGAGCAGCCAGGGATAGTCCGGGACCTTCTCCGGCATGTCTGGCAGGACCGGTGGACGGTCCCACGGTGCCCTGGCTGGCGCGACCGTATCCTGGTCCACGATGTGTGTCAGCCGGTGGTGGACCAGCTGGCTCCCCCACTTGTCCACAGGCAGCGTGAGGTGGTCTCCGGGTGTCACCCGCGGGCTCAGCACGACGACGTGGTAGGTCGTGGAAGCCTTGGGCGGCAGCGGGCCACCCGGTCCGGAGGGCACGTCCAGGTGAGGTACCAGTTCACTGCCATGTGCCGGCGGGATGGTGGTGCTGGCAACGATGGCAACGGGCATGCCACCATGGATGCGGCTGTATTCCTGGGCGGCACGGAGGGCCTGCTCCCGGTCATGGCTTGCGCCGATCACCTGCCGTACCCGGACGGGCGTCCCGGGGTCCCCCGGGGCCTCACCTCGCGTGGTTGCCATCGGGCGCTTGCCCGGCGTCAGCGTCGGTGGTGCCTGAAGCAGGTGCTCCACCCCGGTGGGCGGGGGCGTGACCGGCGGGCCGGGAGGGAGCCCCGGGCCAGGTGGCGGAAGCGGCGGCCCCACGGGATGCTGCCGGATGGTGCGTGCCAGCTCGTCGGTGATGAGATGGGTGATCGTCGCGGCCCCGAGCTTGTCGGGTCCGATGTCCACGGGCTGCTCGGGTGACAGCGGCGGATCGAGCGCGACGACGTTCCACGTGCCCCCACCGTGGGGATGGCGCGGATGGGCGCCCAGCGCCGCATCAGCGGCGCCACCGCCGGGGGGCACCGGTCCGTGGTCGACGGTGCGCACCAGTGCGACTGGTGCACCACCGTTCATGCGGCTCCATGCCTGGGCGGCCCGCTGCGCCTGGGCGAGGCTGTTGCTCGCCCCGACCACATGTGCAACGCGGACGCTGCCGTTCGGTCCGTCGTCCTTGCTGAACACGTGCCCGACGGTCTCGCCGGGGCGCACGGTCGGGTGCGCGGTGAACATGCGTGGGATTCCGGGCAAGCGACGGATCCCCGGGTCCGGCAACGGGATCGGCACGGGCACGGGGCCCGGAATCCGCGGGCGGCCTGGTCCGGGCGGCGGCATGCCTGGTCCGGGCGCGGGGCCACCGCGCCAGGCTTCCAGCATCGCGCGAAGCTCATCGAGGAGCGCGCGCAGGTTCGCAAATGGATCGATCGGCGGGCTCGGGGGCGGCACGGGGGCCGCGTCCCGGATCGCGGCCTGCTGCGGCTGGAACCCGCCTGTCGCCGTCATCGTTGGCTGCAGCGCAGCCGGCCGTCCCACGTCCATGTGGATCCCCCATCGTCGTCCTGGCACGAGCGAGCCCCGCCCCTCCGGGGCAGGCCCGGATCCACCACGACCGGGCATGCAGGGCAGGCTGCCGCACCCGGAAGCACACGCTCCGGTGCGCACGAGGCGGGCACCTCCAACAGCCACCTGCCGGTGCAGCGTGCATGCCGGCAGGCCAGGCTCGCAAGTCAGCATGGGTCCGATCCGGGGATCGGTCAACCGGGGTGCCCCCGACAGGGCTCGGTCGTGCGGCGGGTGGACTCAGCGCACGATCAGCTGCGCGACCCGGTCCTGGAGGTTGCGGCTCGCGGCGATCGGCACGAAGCCCGAGCCGCGGTCCTGGATCACCACGAAGCCGTAGCGGGTGCCGTTGACCCGGGTGGCATACCCGCTCAGGGCCGAGACGCCGTTGAGGGTTCCGGTCTTCGCCCGGACACGTCCCCGGAACGGTGCCGTGGTCATTCGCCGGGAGAGGGTCCCCGTCCTGCCCGAGAGCGGCAGGGAGCTGATGAAGCTGCCGCGGATCTCGCGTGTCTGGTCCACGGCATCGAGCAGCTGTGCCAGCTGGGCGCCGCTGATCCGGTTGCCGCGGGACAGCCCGCTGCCATCGGCGATCCGCAGGTTGCGGGTGTCGACGCCGAGCATCCGCAGGCGCTGCTGCGCGATCCGCGCGCCCTGCCGGGTCGACCCCTCCCCGCCGCGCAGGCGCCCGAGCGCCTTGAGCAGCATCTCCGCGGTGAAGTTGTCCGAGTAGGTGTTCATGTAGGTCACCAGGTGCCGCATGGGCGGCGACCAGGTCACCCCGATCACGTCGGCCTCGAGCGGTGCGCGACCCACGCCCGTGCGTCCCTGGATCCGGATCCCGCGACGGGCCAGCTCCTGTCGGAAGACCACGCCGGCCTGCAGCCCCGGTCGCGCCACCCGGGGGCCTGCCCCGGCGTTGCGGTTGACCACGAGCGCCCCGAGCGCCGGGGAGTAGAAGTAGCGGAACCGGGTCGGCCACGCCCCGACGTAGCGCTGGCGGTCGAAGTAGGCCTCGTCGACGAACAGCCGCCCGTGGATGCGTCGGATGTTGCGCCGCTCCAGCGCCGCGGCAAGCACCTCGAGGCTCCCGCCCTGGCCGCCGAAGCGCGACGCCCGGAAGCCGCGGGTCGAGAGCGTCGGATCCCCACCCCCGATCAGGAAGACGTCACCGTGGAGGGTGCGTCCGCGCTGCTGTCCGGTGATCGCGACCTGGGTGCGCAGCCGGTGCTCGGGCCCCATCCCGTGCAGCACTGCAGCCCCGGTCACGAGCTTCTGGTTGGAGGCGGGCACCATCCTCCGGTGGCCGTTGTGCATGTAGAGCACCCGGCGCGTGTCCGCGTTGTAGACGACCACCGAGCTGATCCCTGCCACGGGCGAGGCCCGCACGGCGCTGTCCACGCGCTGGGCGAGCGGCGAGGCCGTGGCGGCAGCCGGCAGGGCCGCCAGCACCGCAAGGACGAGCGCGAGGAGCAGCGGCGCGTGGCTGCGCCCGCTGCC
>SKUG01000095.1 GCA_007122215.1 Thermoleophilia bacterium
ACCATCATCAGCACGGCCGGGCGGGCCGACAGGTCGATGGTGGCCGCTGCGCTGTTGGCCATCAGCTCACCCGTCACCGCTCGCAGCTCGCGGGCGAGCTCGTGCGCATCGGCAATCCGGCGGGTGGCGGCGCGGGTCTCGAGCTCGCGCACGATCGCGGCCGTGGACGGCACGCCGACGTCGGCGGCGACCAGCCCCTCCTCGATCCGCTCCCAGGCCTCGGGATCGTTCGGGTCGACGAGCGTGCCCGCGACCACCTGCTGGGTGAACGCGCGACGCGACTTGCCGAGGTTCTCGCGCAGGCGCCCGAGCCAGCCACGCCGGCCGCCAGCGCCGTGCACGTCGTCGTCGCCGGCAGGGGACGATGGCGACGATCGATCGCCGAGTCCCTCGAAGAGCTCGCTCCACTGGCGCATCGGCGCCTCCCATGATCGCGGTTGCGGCCGCGATCCTACCGGGGCCAGCGCAGGATGCCGGTCTCAGGCACCGGGAAGGTAGTTGGCAGCGCGCTCGGTGACGGTTCCGCCGCCCAGCCGCGGATGGATCGCCGGAACGAAGACCTGGGCGGGTCCACAGCCGGCAAAGCCTGCCCCACAGTTGAGCGGCGGGTTGTAGACGGCCTCCGGGTCGGTCATGTCACAGTCGGTCCAGCCGAGCCCACCGAAGCCGCTGGGGGATGTCCACCACCCCATGCGGATCCAGCTGTCATCGGCATTGGCTTCACGTGTGTAGACGAGGCCGTTCTCGTCCCGGATCTCGACCTCGTAGTACTGGTCGAGCTCGTGGTTGCGGCACCAGCCCTTCGCCATCAGCAGCACCCCGACGCCGGTGAAGTCGAGCCCACCCCAGTACACGTCGGTGCCGCCGCAGCGGTGCACGCGCCAGTCGTAGTTGGGGCCTCCGGGCACGCCGGTGAGGCGGGTGTAGCACTCGCCGGCGGTGCGGTAGCGCAGGTAGTTCACGCTGGTCTGCCCGTTGGGGTAGACCCAGAGGTAGTCGCGTGGCGCCCCGGGCGGGCGCACCTCCACCAGGTTGGCCCCTGCCCCGGACCAGACAGGGAAGGTGTTGAGGCCGTTGGCGATGCCGGTCATCTCGAGCCGGTCCTGCCGATCGTAGAAGTTGGGGAAGGCCGGGGGGGTCTTCGGCGTGAAGTTCTCGGTTCCAAATGAGGGAGATTGCATCGCTGCCCCGGTGCCGGTCATGAACCGGCCCAGCGGCTCGGGGCGGCTGAGCACCCGCCCGGAGCGGCCCGCGCCGCGCAGCACCCGCGTCTGGGACGATGCCTGCCCGACGAACTTCCACCACGGGATGTCGAACCAGCGCAGCTCGTACATGTAACGGTTGCGGATGCACTCGTGCCCCTCCGGCACGACCAGCTCGCTCCAGGCGATGCACTCCATCCAGGCGTTCGCCTCGTTCTTGTCCTCCCACGGGCCGCGCTCCTTGAGCGTGCGATAGGACCAGTGGTACTGGCTGACGGTGCGCTCGGCCTCCACGGTCACCCGGCCCGGGCGGTCCACGCGGAAGACCATGAGCGCGCGGCTCGTGCGCCGGTTCTCGACCGCCACCCGGTTGTTGGCTGGGATGTCCTTGGTGGCCCAGCGCGTGTACCCACCGGGAGTCGTGACCCCGTTGACCTGCCACTCGCCGGGCTCGAGGCCGGTGAAGAGGTAGGTGCCGCGCCCCACAACCCGGGAGCAATGACTGGGCCGGTGGCGGCACAGCCCCCTCCATCGTCGGGCCGCTCGACATGCATCGGCGGCCCTACATGAAGAGCGGTCCCCCCTCTATGGTCGTCGAGGGTGCGATCGAGGTCCGGGGCAGCGCAGCCGGCTGCGCGAACAACCGCAGCTGTCACAGGATCGTCTACACGAGGTCGGGAGCGACCGCGTACCGGATCGATGCGTGGGCGGGTGGGCGGCGCCTCTGCTCGCTCGGGAACGCACCGGGCATCCCGGCAGACGAACTCTGCCGCTGACACGTCCCCTCGTGCGGCATGCCAGCGTGGTCGCAGCCCGGTGGATCAGCCAACCGGCACCGGCGCGTCGTCCTCGACCACCGACGTCGGCGCGGGGTCCGCAGGAGCCTGCTCGATGCCCGACCTCCCGGGCGGCTGGTGGGAGTCCAGCAGCCGCCGCCCCTGTGGCCGGCGCGCGATCACGGTGGAGACGCCCGAGTGGTCCTGCATGGTGACGCCGTAGAGGATGTCCGCGGCCTCCATGGTGCGCACCTGGTGGGTGATGACGATGAACTGCGCATCGCTGCGGTACTGCTCGAGCAGACCGAGGAAGCGGATGATGTTGGCATCGTCGAGCGCAGCCTCGACCTCGTCCAGCACGTAGAACGGTGACGGCCGCGCCAGGAACAGCGCGAACAGGAACGCGAGCGCAGCGAGGCTCTTCTCGCCACCGGAGAGCATGCCGAGGCGCCCTGCGGGCTTGCCTGCCGGGCGCACGTCGACCTCCACCCCGGCCGAGGCCAGCGCGTCGCGCGCTGCAGCAGCGGCTGCCTCGTCGCCATCGCTGGTGGCAGCCTCCCCTGCCGAGCCCTCCGCAGGGACCTCCGAAGCCCCGTCGGCAACGGCTGCCGGCTCGGCTTCTCCGTCCACGCTGCGTGGCTCGGGCTCGTCCAGCTGCACGAGCCGCAGGCGCCCGGTTCCGCCCGGGAAGAGCGCCTCGATCGCACGGGTGAAGTGCCCCTGCACTGCCTCGAAGGTGTCGGTGAAGCGTGCGGAGATCGTCTCGTCGAGGTCGCGCACGAGCGACCGGATCTCGCGCAGCGAGGCCTCGAGGTCCTGGCGCTGCTCGACGAGCTCGTCGTAGCGGACCCGCTGCTCATCGTACTCGCGGGCTGCCAGCGGGTTGATCGGCCCCATCGAGTCGACACGCCGCGCGAGCCGCTCGAGCGTGCGCTCGTACTCGCTGCGCTCGGCATCCTCCAGCACCACGTCACCGCCGGGGTCGATGTCGAGCAGCGCGATGTCGACGTCGTCGGCGGACTCCTCCTGGCCGGCCTCGGCACGGATCCGCTCGAGCATCTCCCGAGCATCCTCGACGTGCCGCCGGTAGCTGCGCAGCGTCCCTGCCACGTCTCGCTGCGCCCCGTCGTGGCGCTCCTGGACGTGTGCGAGCGCCACCTCTGCGGTGGTGTGCTCGCGACGCGCCGCCGAGACCGCCGCGATCACGCCCTGCTCACGCTCCTCGAGCTCACCGCGACGCGCCTGGATCCGCTCGAACTGCTGTTGCCCGGCGGCTGCCTCCTCGACCAGGGTCGCCGGTGGCTGCAGGTGCTCGAGCGCGTCCTGCAGGGCTGCCGTGGCCTTCAGAGCGATCCGCTCCAGCGCACCGAGCAGCTCGATCGCGGCCTGGGAGCGGTCGACGGTGGCCTGCGCCGCACGCACCGAGGACTCCAGGCGGGCACGGTCGCGAGTGAGCGCTGCCTGCTGGCTGGTCAGCCCCGCCAGCTCGGCCCGGCCCGCTGCCTGCTCCTCGCGCAGCTCCTCCTCGCGTCCGCGAGCTCGGGCGACTGCCGCCGAGACCTCCCGCAGCCGGGAGCGGACCTGCTCGAGCTCGGCGCTGGCTGCCTGGTGGTCGGCGGCCAGCTGGCTGCGGCGCTCAGCGAGCT
>SKUG01000193.1 GCA_007122215.1 Thermoleophilia bacterium
CATCCCCGCCTCCGGCCACCTGCGGCTGGGCCGGCCCGCCACCGGCGACGGGCACGATCTGGATGTTCGGCGATCCTGTCAGCGGCGCGGTGATGGGAGCGCGCGTGGGTGTGGAAGCGGACACGGGCGTGGACGTGGGGGTGGACACGACGGCCTGGCCGCCACCGGCGACAGCTGGCTGGACGCTGCTGGCTGGGCCTGCCGGGCTGGCAGCGGGCACCCCGACGGGGGTAGCCGCGGTCGCGGTCGGGGTCGCACTCGCGCTGGCCGGCGTTCCGGTCCCGCCCTGGGCGGCCTGCTGGCGGCGAAGCTCCTCACGGATCGCCTCCTGGACGAGGATGTCCGGAGTGATCCCACCTGCTGCCAGGAAGCGCCCCTCGGGAGCGGCCGCAGCCACGTAGCCGCCCGCTGGCGGCATGTTCGGCATCCCGGGTTGTGCTGGGCCAACGGCCATCGTCGCATCCCCTGCAGGGTTACATCCACCCCTAGGATGCTGCAGGTTTCACAATTGCACAAGCTTTTTGCGAATCGCCCAGAGAGCTATGGGCGCGGCGCGAGCCGGGCCTAGACGCCGATGACCGGGCCCGGGTAGGGCTCCTCGACGTAGACGTGTCGCAGGGCGTCCTCCGGAGCCGGGTCGGGGGCTGCCTTGGCATCCTCCACGACCTGCTCCATCTCCGCCACGACCTCGGCCTCGATCGCATCGAGCTCGCTGGCCTTGACCCCGACGGCCTCCTCGAGGTGGGCGCGGAAGCGCGGGATCGGATCCCCCTGCTTCCACTCCTTCGCCTCGCCCTTGGGCCGGTAGACCTCGGGATCACCGACGTAGTGGCCCTCGATGCGACGGGTCTCGGCGACGATGTAGACCGGTCCCTGCCCTGAGCGGGCGAAGGCCGCGGCCTCGGTGACGGCATCGTAGACGGCCAGCGGGTCGTTGCCGTCCACGCTGATGGACTTCATGTCGAAGGCCGCGCCGCGCACGATCAGGTCCTCGACGGGCACCTGCTGCCAGTACGGGGTCGACTCGGCGTAGCGGTTGTTCTCGAGCAGGAAGATCACCGGCAGCTTCCACAGCTGCGCGAGGTTCATGGCCTCGTGGACGTTGCCCTGGTTGGAGGCACCGTCCCCGTAGAACGCCACGGCGATCCGCCCGGTGTCCTGGAACTTCTGGGCGAGCCCCACGCCCGTCATCATCGGCGCACCAGCCCCGACGACGCCGTTGGCCCCGACGACGTTGCGGGACATGTCCGCCACGTGCATCGAGCCGCCCTTGCCCTGGCAGTAGCCGGTGACCTTGCCCAGCAGCTCGGCCATCATCCCGGTCGCGTCGCTGCCGCGGGCGAGCACGTGCCCGTGGGCGCGGTGGGTGGAGCCGATGTAGTCCTCGTCCTCGAGCGCCATCGAGGCACCGACGGCGATCGCCTCCTGGCCGATGGCCACGTGCAAAAAGCCCGGCAGGATGCCCTCCTGGAAGAGCCGGATGACCCACTCCTCGAAGACCCGGATGCGCTGCATCTCCCGGTAGGCCGAGAGCAGCTCGTCGCGCTCGAGGTTGGCCGACGGGGCCGCCCCGTTCTTCGACGAGCTGGACTTCTTCTTCGCTGCGGACGAGCGCGAGCTGCGACGTGTGGAGGATGCTGCCATGGGGCTGAGGCTACCAGAGCCCGCATGCGGCGTGGCCGGCTCGCGCGTGTAGTATCGATGCACGCCACCCACGGCCCCGGGAGGAGCCCATGTCGCTTGCAGACGAGCTTGCAGCCATCATCGCCGACCAGGCCCCCGAGTGGTCGGACATGTACCTCGAGCTGCTGCTGCCCGACGAGGCCCGGCTGCTGATGGCTCCGGCCCAGCTCGAGCGCACCGCGGGCCGGCGGGACCACTTCACCTTCCGGATCTCCCGCGCCACCGGCTACGGGGCGTTCCCCGACCTCGCGAAGGCCTGCCTCGGCAAGCTCGACCGCGCAGGGATCGAGGGCACCCTCAGCCTGCTGCGGGTCGTGCACGCGGCCCGCAACAACATCACCCAGGGCAGCTCGTTCTGGGATGACCACGCCGGCGCCACGACGAGCTGACGCGGCTCGCACGCCCGGCGACGATTGGCCCCGATGCGCGGACGCCACTGAGATGACCACGGCAGCAGCACTGGTGATCGTCGTGCTGGGTGGGATCGTCGCGGCCTTCCAGCTGGCGCTGGCTGCAGGAGCCCCGTGGGGCGCAGCTGCCTGGGGCGGGCGTCACGCCGGTGTTCTCACGCCCCGGCTGCGGGCCATGAGCCTCGCCACGGGGCTGCTGCTCTACCCGTACCTGATGGCCGCAGCCGCGGCAGCTGCCGGGCTTGGCCCGCTCGCAGGCGAGCCGGGGCCTCCCGCCATGCGGACGATGTGGATCTTCGCGGGGATCTTCGCCTTCGGAACCCTCACCAATGCACTGTCCCCATCGCGCCCCGAGCGCTGGTGGGCCCCCGTGGCGGCAGCGCTCGCCGCAGCCTGGGCCGTGCTTGCGGCGTCCTGAGACGCCCCTGGCCCATTCCGGGACCCGAGGGCACGACAGGATCCTCGTGGTTTCCCGAAGCCTCGGTTCAGGTACCGTGTGGCCATGGTCATCTTCCTGGTCATTGGCGTCTCGCTCATCGCGTTGGGCGGAGCATCGCTTGCCATGTACCTCACCGGTCGCGACCCGCTGGGGTTCGCCGAGGGATGCAACCCGGCGATGCCTGCGAGCCTCTGCGACACCCCGCAGCTGGGATACCTCATCGCCGGCATCACGCTCGGGTTCGTCGGCGGAGTGTTCATGCTGGTGACCACGCTCGGGGCGCTCATGGCCCGCCGGGAGGCAGCGTTCCTGCAGCGGGCTCGCCCGGCAACCGCACGGCTGCGATCCGTGCACCAGCCCGCAAACGCGCAGGTCAACAACCAGCCGCTGCTGGTGCTCGAGCTGGAGGTGGTGCCCACAGACGGCTCCGCGTATGACATCACGCTGCGCACGCGGGTCTCCCCGCTGATGATGTCGCAGGTCCGCCTGGTTCCCGGCGTGGAGCTTGCGGTGCTGGTCGACCCGACGTCCCCGGATCGGGTTCGGATCGACTGGGCTGCTGCAGCCCGGGCCCAGGAGACCGATGCGAGCTCGCGCGGCGGGTCTTCCACGAGCCAGTGACGCAGCCCGGTCAGTCGCGCAGCACCGCACCGAAGCGCTCGGCGAGCACCTGCACGGCCTGCTCGCGGCGCTCGTCGACCTGGGCGTCCTCGAGGGTGCCGTCGTGGGAGGCAAAGCGCAGGCGCAGGGCAATCGAGATCGAGCCTGCGGGCAGCTGGTCGCCCTCGTAGCGATCGAAGATGCCCACCGAGTCGAGGTCCGGGATGCCGGCCTGCTCGAGGGCGTGTACGAGGTCACCGGCCGGGGTCGACGCGGGCACGACGACCGCGATGTCCTGCTCGCTGGCGGGGTAGGCGCTGATCGGCGCGAAGGTGGTCGTGCCCGGATCGCTCGCGAGCACGGCGCCGAGGTCGAGCTCGGCCGCGAACACGTCGCCCGCGATGCCGGCCTCGGCAAGCAGCGCCGGGTGCAGATGGCCGAGCCAGCCTGCCGGCGTGCCGGCCACCTCGACGATGCCGCGAACGCCC
>SKUG01000050.1 GCA_007122215.1 Thermoleophilia bacterium
ACTCCTCCTCCAGCCCGTCGTCGTAGACGTTGTCCCCGGTGGTGAGTACGAGCTCCGGCCGGGACTCGACGATCCCGGCTGCCACGCGGCGCTGCCCGTTGGTGCCGGCGCCGTAGTCGCCCAGCACGGCAAACCGCCACGAGTCGTCCATCGCCGGCACGGGCTCGCCGCCAGGGCGCGAGCGGTGCACGACCTGGTTGAAGCCCGACACGGCCCGGGCCAGCGCGTCGTGGAAGGGCTCCCGCATCCCGAGGCTGTTGCGGACGATCCACGAGACCACGGGGTTGCGGCGTCGCCGCGGGTCGGAGCGATCCCACTCCTCCGGCTGTGGCCCCACGTGCGCGGATGCCGCCGCCGGGGCGGAGATCGGAGGGCCAGGTGCAACGGGTGACGGAACGAGGTCGAGCTGCATGGGGCGATCGTAGCCGCTGCCCGCCGCGGCCGCGGCAGTTGGTAGGTTGCGCGGCGTGACCGAGACCCAGACCACCTTCGCAGACCTCGGCGTCGAGCAGCGGTTCGTCGACCGCCTCGCCGACCAGGGCATCACCCATCCGTTCCCGATCCAGCAGATCGTCCTGCAGGACGCGCTGGCCGGCCGCGACGTGCTCGCCAAGTCGCCGACCGGCTCGGGCAAGACCCTGGCCTTTGCCATCCCGATCATGCAGCGGCTCACCGACGACTCGCCAACCCCGGCCGCGCTGATCCTCGTCCCGACCCGCGAGCTCGCGGCCCAGGTGATGGACGAGTTCCGGATGATCGCGGGCTCGGACCTCGACATCACTGCCGTCTACGGCGGCGTCAAGTACGGCGGGCAGGAGAAGGCCGTGCGGCACGCCCGGGTGATCGTCGCGACGCCGGGCCGGCTCGAGGACCTTGCCGATCGTGGCATCGTCGACCTCTCGGGGCTCGAGGTGCTGGTGCTCGACGAGGCCGACCGGATGCTCGACATGGGCTTCCTGCCGCAGGTCAACGCGATCGTGCGGCGCCTTCCCGAGGACCGGCACACGATGTTCTTCTCGGCGACGCTCGACAAGCGCGTCGGGAGGATGGCCCAGCGGCTGACCAACGAGCCCGTCCAGCACGAGTTCGAGCCGGAGATCGACCCGGACGAGATCGGCAACATCGAGCACCGGTTCATCAAGGTCACCCGCGGCTCGAAGCTCAACACGATGCTCACGGAGCTCGGCTCCGATCGCGGGCTGGCGCTGGTCTTCTGCCGTACCAAGCGGGGCGTGGACGACCTGCTCGACGAGATGGCCCGCGAGGGGCACGAGGTCGTCGCGCTCCATGGCGACATGCCCCAGTCGGTGCGCGAGCGCACGCTGGCGAACTTCGACCGCGGCAAGGTCGACATCCTGATCGCCACCGATGTCGCCGCCCGCGGCCTCGACCTCGACGACATCACCCACGTCGTCAACTACGACCCGCCGGACGAGGCCACCAGCTACACCCACCGCGTGGGCCGCACCGGCCGTGCCGGTCGCACCGGCACCGCGATCACGCTGGTGCTCGACGATGAGCAGCGCAAGGTCGGGCTGCTCGCGCGCCGGCTCGGGCTGACCGACCAGTTCGCCGCTGCCGGGCTGAAGATGATGGCCCCGCGGCTGCTCTACCGCAGCCGCCACCGCGGCCTGCCGCCCCGCCGCGGCGGTCGCCGCTAGCCCACCCCTCGAACCTCCCCGCCCCGCCGGGCCGGTCCTGACCCCCCTTTCCGCCTGCCGTCACCTGGGGCATGGTGGTGGAGGTTGCTGCGACTACGGGGGTTGCCGCGGCGGCCACGCCGAATGAGGGGGTTCGCCGATGACAGCAGCCATTGCATGCTGCGCACGTCCGCCCGGCCCGGGTATTGCCGGAGCCGGACCAGTTTCCACGCCGGCAGTGCCGATGCCGGACATCCACCAGGTCATGGCGCAGATGACGAGCGTCATCGAGCAGCTGGGCCAGGTCACCGCCCAGCTGGCCCAGGTGATCGAGGGGCTGCACGCCGTCCGCGGGGCCGGGCCGACCGGCTGCTGCGGACAGGCCTACCTCGGCACCGCCGGCGTCCAGCTCGGCGGGGCGCAGGCCTCGCCCACCACCTACTCGTACCTGCCTGAACCCTCGTCGCCCGCAGGCTCGGCGGACCAGGCGACGGCCATCGAGACCGCGCCTCCGACCTCGTCGCTGCGCCAGCGGATCCTGGAGATCGCCCGCGGCGAGGTGGGCGTCAGGGAAGAGGGCGGCTCGAACCGGGGCCCCCGCGTCCGCGAGTACCAGGATGCCAGCGACCTCGGCGGGACCGGCTGGCCGTGGTGCGTTGCCTTCGTGCAGTGGGTGATGCGCGAGGCCGGCAACCAGCTCGAGCATCGGGGCGCGAGCGTCCAGAACCTCAAGTCGTGGGCCGAGGATACCGACCGCTGGATCCCGAAGTCCGACCACGCCAGCGTCCAGCCCGGCGACATGATCATCTACAGCAACCGGGGAAAGCGTCCCGACCACATCGCGCTCGTCGAGCGGGTCGAGGGCGGCCGCGTGTACACCATCGGCGGCAACGAGTCGAACTCGGTCCGCGAGAGCGACCGCTCGGTGGATTCGGGGAAGATCCTCGGCTACGTCCGCGCGGACTGACCTCGTGCGGTCCTGGCGTCAGCGTGGCGGCAGGTACGGCATCGGATCCACGGGCCGCCCGGCCAGCCGCACCTCGAAGTGCAGGTGGGGTCCCGTGACCGATCCCGTCGCACCGACGAGCCCGATCGGCTGGGCTGCACGCAGCGACTGTCCGACCACCACGTCGATCCGCGACATGTGTGCATACAGCGTGCTGGCACCGCCCGGGTGCTCGATCAGCACCATGTTGCCGTAGCCGCCGTTGGAGCCGGCAAAGCTGACGATCCCGTCACGTGCGGCGATGATCGGGGTGCCGGTGTTGGCACCGATGTCGATCCCCTGGTGCAGCCGTCCCCAGCGCGGGCCGAAGGGACTGGTCAGCGGCCCGGTCGTGGGCCAGAGGATCCGCCCCGCCGCAGGCTGGCGCGGAACGTCGGCAGGCGGGGCACCCTGCGGGGGGCGTGCGGCCTGTCGCAGCTCCACCACCATCCGTCGCTGCACGGCGTTGCCGGCGGTGTCCCGTGCGATCACCGCCAGCCGGTACCGTCCCGGGCGCACGCGTCGCACCCCGAGGTCGCGCTCGCTCAGGTGGACGGTCGTCGATCCTGCCAGCAGCGTCCGGCGGATCCTGCGCTGCACCCCCGGGCCCTGGATCCGCAGCTCGGCGGTGACCGGCTCGTTGACGCGGATCGGTAGCGACAGGCGCATTCCCTGCGGCCCGGTGGTGGCGGTCGACGGCGTCCGTGGCAGCTGCAGCTCGGGAGGCGTGCGATCGACCAGCACCGGGACCTCCTCGGTGTCGGTGGGACGTCCTCCCGCCGTGGCTGCCATCGCGATCACGTAGCGACCATCCGGCACGGCCCGGCCAGCGTCATCGAGGCCGTCCCAGCGGAGGTTGACCTGGCCGCTGCGCGGCTGGGCGGGCAGCAGGTTGCGCACGACCCGCCGGGACTCGTCACGGACCACGACCGCCGCCGTTCCCCGCCCCTGGACGCGGAAGCC
>SKUG01000039.1 GCA_007122215.1 Thermoleophilia bacterium
CATCATCGAGGTCGAGCGCGACGGTGAGTTCGTGCGGATGCTCGAGACCGAGGTCGAGCACCTCGACGGCGAGCGCTACGTGGGAATCCAGACCCCGGACGCCGTTGCGATGGTCAAGGGGACGCGGTTCACCACGACGGTCGGTCCGGACGGGAGCACCATCGAGACCTCGAAGGGCAGCGTGATCGTGGTCGATCGGTTCCGCTACTACCGGGACCTTCGGGAGGTCGACGCCGGGATGGTGACGACGATCGAGCCATTGGATGGTGCCCGGGCGCGTACTGACTGGGCGCAGGCCGTTCTCGGCGGCACCGGCGGGCTCGTCCAGGCACGATCGGCCTTCGCTCCCCAGCCTGCCGATGTGCTGCTGGCGGTCGAGCCCGAGCTCACCAGCGAGCGGGTGCGGGACCTCGTGCGTGAGGCGCCTGCCAACATCGAGGACCCGGACGGCACCGGGTCGACGGAGGGGCCGCGACTGCAGGCTGGCGACCAGCCCGGGCGGGACGAGCCGGGGCCTGCACCAGCTACCACCTCGCCTGCACCCCTGCCGGTGTCGTCGCCCCTGCCATCCGCGGGGCCGACGCCAGGCGATCCGCCACCGGCCGACGACGGCAGCTTCAGCGGGGGGACCACCTCCCCCACCAGCACGACATGCCGCAGCTGGGAGCGCCTCGTCGATGGCCGCTGCATCGCCCACACCGGGGACTTCCTGCTCTCATCGGCGACCGCCACCTGTGGCCCCAACCACGTCCGCTGGAACGCTGGCTCGGCGCTGTGCGTGCTGCGCTCGACCCTGCCGCCACGGACCCGCGCCTACCGTCCCCGAAGCCATGGTGGCACCCTCCACGGCTGCCACCGGACGGACGTGATGGAGCGGTTCGTCTGGGGCGGTCCCGGGGCCGAGACCTTCGACCCGCCGCGCAGCGCGAGCCGCTGGTGCCTGCCGATGTCCGCGGGCGAGCTCCAGCTGCGCACCGCATCAGGGCCGTACGAGCCCTTCCGGACGACCATCGACAGCACTGGCTCCGAGGCCTATCGCAGGAACGTCTGCCTGCTCGGAACCCACCGCTACAAGGGCACCTCCAACGTGGCAGCGGGGCTGTGCGTGCGCAGCAGTGGCGCCCCCTACTGATCCGGCCCGAGCCCATCGCACGCAAGCCGGCGCACAGGAGCGGCATAACGTATTGACGTTCGCGCAGGTCGAACGTACGCTCGGGACATGTACCCCCGGCCCGATACCGACACCCCGCAGCACGCCGCATCCGTCGTTGCCGAGATGGTCGAGGGAGCGCGCGCCCACGGGCACGGGGCACGGGAGGTCACCCTTGCATTCCCGCCACCGCCGACCACCCTCGCGGGTGACATCGAGGCCTCGCCGCGGGCCGGCGGCATCGACCTTGCGCCACCGCCGGTCGCTGCCGAGGTGATTCCGGCACCGGAGGCGACACCGGAGCAGCCCCAGCCGGCAGCCCACGGGCTGCACCAGCTGGAGGAGCTGCCGCTCTGGCGCCTGCCCGCCGCGGTGCTGCGCGAGCGCCTGCTGCACGCCGCGCACCCTGCCGAGCCCCGCAGCACCCACGAGCGGGTCTTCCTGATGCTTGCCTTCGCCGTGATGGTGCTGCTCGTGAGCCCACCGATCGTGCGGATCATCGACGCGATCCACGGAGGCTGACACCATGCGGGGCCGCCACCAGCGTCCCTGGCGCCCGCGACGTCGCCGGTCACCGATGCGCCTCGAGCCGCGTGGGCTGGCGACCGTCGGCATGCTCGGGATGGTGCTGCTTGCCTCGGGCTTCGGCTCGGTGGACGGAGCACCGGCCGATGCCTGGATGGAGGACTCGCTGGCGCCGCGTGCAGCCGCGCCGGAGCTGCTGGAGCCGATCACCGACGGCTCGGTCGTCCCGCCGGACGTCCAGGTCCCGGCCGGCCTTGCACCGCCGCGGACCCGCCAGCGTGCACCACGTGAGCCGTTCGAGCGCGACTATCGTGCCATCGCCCTGCAGATCGCGCAGGAGGAGGGGCTGCGCATGCCCGAGCTCTTCGTGCGCCAGATCGCTGCAGAGTCCGGGATGCAGCCCTGCGTCTACAGCCCGGTCGGTGCGATCGGCATCGCCCAGATCATGCCGGACACCGCGGACGGCTGGGGCGTCGACCCGTACCTGCCCGAGCGGGCGCTGCGGGCCGCCGCCCGGGCGATGAAGCGCTACCACGCCCAGTACGGCGACATCCGCCTGGCACTGGCGGCCTACAACGCCGGCCCCGGTGCCGTCGCACGCTTCGGCGGGGTGCCGCCCTACCGCGAGACCCAGGACTACATCCGCAAGATCATGGACCGCAGCTATCCGCTGGCGGGCATGAACCAGACCTTCATCCTCCCTGCCGGCTACTCCACGAAGTTCGGGCCGGCGCTGAGGCAGCTGATCGCGGCGGTGGAGGCCGAGGGTGGCGAGATCCGGGTGGTCAGCGGCCACCGCACCTGGGCCGAGCAGTACCGGATCTGGCAGGACGCCAAGCGCCGCCACGGCGGCTGGCGCAACGCACGCCGCTGGGCCGCACCCCCGGGGTGCTCGAACCACAACCGCGGCTGGGCAGCGGACCTCGCAGGCGACCTGCACATCGCCCAGCGGCTCGCACCGCAGTTCGGGCTGGTCTTCCCGATGGCCCACGAGCCATGGCACGTCGAGCTCGCGGGCATCCCGACCCAGTCGGGCTGACACGGGACCGACCCGGCCATCAAGCGCGGGCCGGCGCCCTGCGCGCCTGCCTCAGCGCAGCACGGAGGCCTCGCCGGCGATCTCGATCACCTGCTCGGGGGCGGTGCCGGTCGTCCAGTAGCGGTCGAAGTCGGTGACTCCGGCCTCGGACAGGATCTCCTCGTCGAGCAGGGCCCGCCCGCTGCACTCGTCCACGCTCCGCGAGACCAGCTCGCTGAAGGCGTCGCAGATGATCTCCGGGGTGCGCCACTGGCTCGGGTCACCCAGGTTGTTGCGGATCACCGCGAGCGTCTCGATCATCGTGCGGGGCCAGATCGCGTTCGCGGCGATGCCGTCGGCTCGGTGCTCCTCGGCGATGCTCAGGGCCAGGCGGGTCATCGCGTACTTGGAGCTCATGTAGGGCGCCATGCCCGGGCTTGCCCCATCGTGCAGCGGTGGCGAGAACATCACCACGTGCCCTGAGCCCTGCTCGACCATCGGCACAAGCGCGGCCTGGCTCATCAGGAACGACCCCCGGGCGTTGACGGCATGCACGAGGTCGAAGCGCTTGACCGGCATCTCCCGCACCGGCGCGATGTGGATCGCCCCGGCGTTGTTGAAGAGCACGTCGAGCCGGCCGAAGCGGTCCAGAGCTGCCGCCACCGCACCCTGGCACTGCGCCTCGTCACGCACGTCACAGGCCACCGCGAGCCCCTCGCTGCCGAGCCCTTCCACCTCGGCAACCGTGTCGTGGATGCTGCCGGGGGTGCGCTCTGTCGACTCGACGGTCTTGGCCGCAACCACGATGCGTGCTCCCTCGGCGGCCAGGCGCAGCGCGACCGCCTTGCCGATGCCACGGCTTGCGCCGGTGATCAGCACCACCTTC
>SKUG01000016.1 GCA_007122215.1 Thermoleophilia bacterium
ACACCACCGTCCAGAAGCTGCACGCCGCCAACCGCTCCACGATCGGCTCCGACCCGAACCGGATCCAGGTCGGCATGCGCCTGCGAATCCCCTCCTGACAGGCCTCGCTCGCACCGGCTGCCCGGACCGGTTCCGATCCCGGCGACTCCGGGTAGGGCGTCGACATGCCAACCGCTTGCTCCCTGCTGCCGCTGCGCCACGCCCGCGTCGCAACCGTAACGTGCCTCGTATCCGCCCTGGTGCTGCTCGGGGCAATCCCCGCGCAGCCGGCGCTGGGCGCTCCGGAGCCAGCTGTCGAGCCACGCATCGGATCGACTGCAGCATCCGATGCCCGCACGGGATCCCAGGTGCGGGTCCGGGGCAACCGCTGGTTCCTGAGCGGCGCGAACCTGCCCTACCTTCGCGAGGGCTGCGACTTTGGCTGCGGCGTCCGCGGTGGCGTCTCGGGCAACGAGCAGCAGGTCCGGCGCGCTTTCTCCGTCCTCAACCGCAACGGGGTGCGCACCGTACGCTGGTTCGTGTTCAGCGGCTCGGCCTGGCAGCTGGGTCGCCGGGGCGACCTGCCGGGACGGATCACCCCCGAGGTCACCCGCGACCTCGACGCCGCGGTGCGCATCGCGGCCGAGCACGACCTCTTCCTCGACCTCGTGCTGTTCCCGGACGTCGCGCAGCTTCCGCCGGCGTGGCTCACCGATCCACGGGGCCACGCCGCGGTTGCCGGCGCGCTCCGCCCGCTGATCCGCCGCTACGCGCGCAGCGGGCGGATCATCAGCTGGGAGGTCGTGCACGAGCCCGAGCAGGCCGTCACGGCCGGCATTGCCAGCGACGAGGACCTGCGCGGGTTCATCGCCACGAACGCGCGGATGATCCGGGGCAACTCGCGGGCGCACGCCGCGATGACCGCGGCCTCGGTGGAGGACCTCGGTCGCTGGCGCGCACTCGGCCTGAACTGGTACGGGGTGACCTGGCTGGGCTTCCCACGCAGTGGCGTGGGCTGCGTGACGTGCGCGCGGATCGAGCAGGTCCGGGCCGCCACCGGGATCAGGGCACCGATCGTGGTCACGTCACTGGCGGCACCCAGCGGTCGTGAGACCTTCCAGCGCATGCGGCGCCTGGCACGGACGGGCTACTCCGGCGCGTTCGTCTGGGCGGTGCGGCGCGTGCCACCGCCGGGCCGCACTGCCCGTCCCCGCATGCACGGCGACGGCGTTCGCCGCTTCACCTACGGTCACCGGGGTGCCGGCCCGCGCAGCCGGATGCTCAACCCCTGCTTTGGCCCCCAGCGCGGGCGGCTGCTCTGTCCGGACCTGCGCATGAGCCGCCCGTTCGGCCTCTACCTCGAGCGCCGCGGCGGTCGCACGCTGCTGCGTGCGGGCAACTCGATCGACAGCATCGGTGCGGGCCCGGCAGAGGTCCATGGCCGGCGCACCGGCCCCCTGCGCATGCGGGCCCGCCAGCAGATCTGGCGCCGTGGCGGTGGCAAGCTGCGCCTGCCCTACCGCGGGCAGCTGGCCTTCAAGTTCATCCCGGGGCAGGGGCGCTACTGGAAGTTCGACAACGCGGCCCGCTTCGAGCTCTGGCGGCTCGACGGCAGCGGCCGCCTGGCCCGGCTGGAGCGGGTCGGCCCCAAGGCCGTCTACTGCCTGCGGGACCTGCGGCGCACCCAGGGCTGGCGGCGGGGGTCGCCCAGCCGGATGTACTACCCGGGCTGCAGCCAGGATGCAGGCCGACAGGCGGTGACGCTCGGGACCTCGGTGGGATGGTCGGACGTCTACCCGGCGACCTACCACGAGCAGTGGATCGACGTCACCGGCCTGCGGGGCTGCTTCGCGTACGTGCACATCGCCGACCCGAAGAACCACATCTTCGAGTCCAACGAGGACAACAACCGTGCCACGGTCGTCGTGCGCCTGCCCTACACCGGCAACCCGGGCCCGTGCGCGCGTTTCGGGAGCCGCGCGAGCCAGGGGCCGAGCGTGGGCACCTACGGCTGACCCGGCCGCGGCGGCTGCACAGCCCCCCGGGCGCAGCGTGCGCAGCGCGCTCGCGCCCAAGCACACGCTGCAGGCTGCGCGTAGGAAAAGGGTTCTCCAGCGACAGGAATCCTCCGCGGAGGGCTGCCTTCCTGCCCGCCGCGCAGGTTCGGGGTAGGGTCGGGGCAGGTTGCAATCGACACATCGGGAGGCTGCACGTGCCCAGCGAGCTGATCCACACCTGCTATCGAATCGGCGACATCGACCGCTCGGTGGCGTTCTACGAGGCACTGGGGTTCGAGGAGCGCCGCCGCAAGCCGATCCGCGACGAGGCCATCAACGTGTTCATGGGCCTGCCCGGCGATGGCGACCGGCTGGAGCTGACCTACAACTTCGGGGTCGACAGCTACGAGATGGGCACCGGCTACAACCACATCGCGATCACCGTGGAGGACATCCACGCCACCCTCGCCGAGCTCGCGAAGGTGGGCATCGAGCCGGAGAAGCCGCCCTACACGGTGGGCGAGGGCGGCTCGCTGATCTGCTTCGTGCGGGATCCGGACGGGTATCGGGTGGAGCTGATCGAGCGGGCGTAAGCCAACTGCCACGCTCCCACTGCTGCGCTCTTCCGCCAGCAGGCGGGGGAAAATCGCGGCGCGTGTGGGAGGCCCCGGTGGCGGGACCACACGCAGCCCGGCGCCGGGATCAGTCCATGTCGGGCAGGTGCGCGACCCACACCATGGTGATGTGCGTGCGGGAGGCGACGGTCAGGCGTGGCGCTCCCTGGGTGTGACCAACACGGAGACCAACGAAATCGCCAGCGCGCATCGGAACGAGCGTCGACGATGGGAACCGGGACCCCGTCAGGTCCTGGAACGACGTGTGGGTCGAGTATTCACCCACGTCCGGAAAGACTTCCGGACGCCCGTGTTGCAGGTTGAGCTCGATCGCGCCATTGGAAGTCGTACCGGACAGCTCAACCTGTGCGAACACGTGGTAGAGGCCATCGACCGGCGCCGTCAGGAGCTCGGGGTTGGCGGCATCCCAGATCGCGGCCTCCCCCTGGTAGTGGACCTGGCTCCACGTGAGCGGGGTCGGTGAGGCGTGCAGGATCTCCTGCGATGCGCTCTGGCCGACTCGCACCATGGGCACCTGCCCGAGCTGCGCGGTACCAACCGCCCCGCTGGCAACGCGGGTGGACGTCACTGCACCGGGTGCGAGCTTGGGTGCGGTCACGGCGCCATCGCGGATCGTGCGGGTGACGACCGCGCCCGTGCCGAGCTTGGCCGGCGTGACGGCTCCATCTCGCAGCTTGGCCGTGGTGACCACCGCGTTCCCGAGCTTCGGGGCAGTGACCGCGCCGTTGCGCAGCTTCGGTGTCGTCACGGCACCGTTGCGCAGCTTCGGGGTCGTGATCGCGCCGTTGCGCAGCTGGGCGGTGCCGATGGCAGCGGCCCAGGCAGTTCCTGCAAGGGCAAGCATGCAGGCAGCTGCGACGAGGATTCCGGCGACAGGACGAGCAGGGCGGAGCAGGGCTCCAGTTCGGAGAGGAAGCATGGCGACAACCTACCAGCGGCACCGCATCACGTGGATACCTGCACA
>SKUG01000027.1 GCA_007122215.1 Thermoleophilia bacterium
GGTGGAACCAGGCCAGGTAGAGCAGCGCGACCAGGCCACCCACCACGATCGAGGCGACGAGCTCGCGGGCGCTGGCGGCAGGCAGGTCGGCACCCCCCAGCGCGGCCAGCGCGGCGATGTCGAACAGCGCATGGGCGATGACGAGCCCCCAGATCGACCCGGTCCGGAGCCGGATGAGCGCGAACGGCACGCCGACGAGCAGGGTCACTGCCGCGGCATTTGCCACGTCCTGGGGACGGGAGGCGATGGTGTCCAGCGCCACCACGTGGGCGAGGCCAAACACGATCGCGCTGGCAAAGACCACGACCACCGGCCGCAGGCGCTCGGCGAGCAGGTCCATCACCAGGCCACGGAAGACCACCTCCTCCCCGAACCCGACCGCGAAGGCGAACGCGACCATCCCCACGAGCAGGGGCGCGTCGAGCTCCCAGCCGTCACGGCTGATCACCTGGCTGGCAACGAGCACGTTGATGCCCACCAGCGGCAGCGCGAGCCCGAGCCCGCGCAGGGTTCCCCCGCGGCGCAGGCCCAGCGAGGCCCGGGGCAGCAGCAGCCGACCGAGCAGGATCCCGGCGCCTCCGAACCCGAGGAAGTACGCGACCGATGCCAGCAGGGGCAGCTGCCGGCCACCGGGACCATCCAGGGCCGGCAGCGCGATGCCCGCCGCACGCAGCAGGTCATCGACGACCACTCCCGCTGCTGCCACCAGGGCCGCGGCGACGGCGGCCATGAGCAGCACGGCAACGAGCCTGAGGAGCGTCAGCATGGCAGTTCGCAGCCGGGGCTGCGTCCCCCTCAGCCTGCGCGCTTCCCAACCAGGGCGTCGATCGCCTCATCCATGCGGGTGAGGTCGATCAGCCCGTGTCCGGTGCGGTCATCCGGGCCGGGGACGTCGACGTCACGGACCATCCGCTCGAGCACGAACTTCGCATCGCGCAGGTCGAGTCCGGACTGTCCCCGCTTCGCCAGCGCCTCGTTGACCAGCGCGAGCGCGCCCGTCACGTGCGGCGCGGCCATCGAGGTGCCGCTCAGCGCCTCGTACTTACCGTCAGGCACCGAGGAGACGATGTCCACGCCCGGGGCCACCACGAAGGGCTTGAGCTCGTCCGAGACGTTCGACGGGCCGGTGGAGGAGAACGGGGCAACGTCACCGTGCCGGTCAACGGCACCGACGGTGATGCCCTCGGTCTGCATCCCGGGGTCCCCCAGCGTCTGGGTGGGGCGGGCGTAGCCGGAGTTGCCGGCGGCGAACACGTTCACGATCCCGGCCTTGGCCATGTTGCGGATCGCCGAGGTGAACTCCAGTGACGGGCCAGGGCCACCCCACGAGTGGTTGATGATCGAGGCGGCCTGGCGGGCATCCCCCTGTCCCCAGTCGTCGACGGGAGCCATCAGGTACTGCATGCCGCGCAGCAGGTCGAGCGTGGAGCCACCCTCGGACCCGAGCCCGCGCGCTGCGATGAACTGGGCACCCGGGGCGACACCCACCGGCCCGGTGAAGCCGTCGTTGCCGACGATCGTTCCGGTGACGTGCGTGCCGTGGCCGTTGTCGTCGACGGGCTCGGCGTGGGGCTGGCCTGGCTGCTTGGAATCGCCGTAGGCATCGAAGTAGTTCTGCTCATGCCGGAAGCCGTCGGTGCGGTCGTACCCGCGGTACTTCGACCAGAGCGCCGGATGTCGCACGTCCACCCCGGTATCGAGCGAGGCAACCGTCACGCCGGCGCCGGTGATCCCGGCATCCCACGCGGACTGCACGCCGATCATCTCGAGGTTCCAGGGCAGCGCTCCCGGCTGGGCACCGGCAGCGCCCGAGCGGGCATCGTCCAGCGGGCGCTGGCCGTTGGCACGGAAGCTCTCGACAGGCGGGACGTCGAACCGGAGCTTGTCGACCGAGTACGCCCCGACGACGCCCGGCACCTCGGAGAGCATGCTCGCAACCTTCTCGGCACCGCCCTCGAACGGGAGGTTGCCCTTCGAGGGGTCCTGGTAGACCTGGACGGTCATGGAGTTGTTGATCCACAGCCGCTCGCCGACCTCGACCTCCAGCGGCGCACCGCTGCGCTGGATGCGGGAGCGGATTCCCTCGAGCAGGTCGTCCTGGCTGCGCGTCGCGGTGCGGCGCAGCTCGTCCACTGCGCGGGTCACGCGCTCCTGGCCGACGGGAAGCCGCTCGATCTCGCGCAGGTCCGCCTGCTGGTCGAGCTGGATGTAGAGCTCGTCGACGAGCTGTCGACCTGCGGGCTCCTTCGCGGCCGGACGATCCGGCGCCGCGGGGGCCTCGGGCTTGTCCGGCGCATCCGGCGTGTCCGGAACCTCCGGTGCGGGCTTGTCCTCCGTCGTGGTCACCGCACCGGCGGCGAGCGGGTGGACTGCCCCTGCAGACACGTTCCCTATCATCCCTGATCCTCCTCGTACCTTCCCTGGTGCGAGGAGCCTACCCCCACGGCACGGGGCGAGTCGGGGTTTCGCCCCGGTTGGCCCGCAGTGGCCACGACCTTGGCCGCCGCGATGGCCGCTGCGGTAGGTTGGGCAGCATGGATGCGGCAGCACCCGAGAGGATCACCACCCCATGATGGCCCGGCGCGAACCAACCGTGCTGGTGGTGCTGGGCAACCGGCCACAGTTCATCAAGCACGCCCCGGTCGAGCGAGCCTTCGCGCAGCACGCACCCGGCGTCCGCGTCGTCACCGTCGACACGGGCCAGCACTACGACTACGGGCTCGCGGGCATCTTCATGGACGAGCTCGAGCTGGGCCCGCCAGCACACTCGCTCGGCGTTGGCAGCGCATCCCACGCCGAGCAGCTGGCGAGGATGCTGCCCCCGCTCGAGCACGTGATCCGGGAGGAGCGTGCTGGCTGCGTGCTCGTCTACGGGGACACGAACTCCACGCTTGGTGGTGCGCTGGCAGCGCGCAGCGCCGGGGTTCCCGTGGCCCACGTCGAGGCAGGGCTGCGCTCCTTCGACCGCTCGATGCCCGAGGAGCTCAACCGCCTGCTGGTGGACCGGATCGCCGATGACCTCTACTGCCCGACGCCCACGGCACGGGCGAACCTCGCCGCAGAGGGAATCGGCGATGGCGTGCACGTGGTCGGCGACGTGATGGCCGACATCGCGCTGCTGCTGGCCGATGCAGCCGACTCCCGCTGGGCACGGTGGGAGGCGCGTGGCCTCGACGCGCGCGGGTACGCGCTGGTCACGGCCCACCGGGCAGCGAACACCACGGAGGAGTCGCTGCGCAGCCTCGTGGCGACCCTGGTCAGCGCGCCGGTGCCACTCGTGTTCCCCGTCCACCCGCGAACCGAGGCGCAGCTCACCCGGCTCGGCCTGCACGTGGAGCTCGCCGAGGCTCCGCACGTGATGCTGCTGCCGCCGATCGGCTACCTCGATACCGCATGCCTGCTGCGGCATGCCCGCTGCCTGGCCACTGACTCCGGCGGGATGCAGAAGGAGGCCTACGTACATGGCATCCCCTGCATCACGATGCGGGACACGACCGAGTGGGTCGAGACCGTGGAGGCCGGTGCCAACACGCTCGTGCACCTCTCCCGGCGGCGGATCCACGGCGCGCTGGA
>SKUG01000060.1 GCA_007122215.1 Thermoleophilia bacterium
ACCGCGCGCTCGTGCGCGAGCGCGGCAACTTCCCCACCAACATGCAGCGAATGGAGCAGCTCGTGCAGGACCTCGCCGGCGTGCGCTTCGACACCCGCGACACGGGAGCGGCCTGATGTGCGGCATCGCCGGCATCATCGACCCCGCCGGGCAGGTCGAGCCCGGACGGATCGGGACCATGCTCGACGCCCAGGCCCACCGCGGGCCCGACGGCCGGGGCACCTGGACGGCGGACGGCATCGGGCTCGGCCACGTGCGCCTGGCGATCCTCGACGTCAGCGATGCCGGGCGCCAGCCCATGGCCAGCGCCGACGGTCGCTACGTGATCACCTACAACGGCGAGGTCTACAACTACCTCGAGCTGCGCGACACCCTCGCCGGGCTCGGACACCGCTTCCGGACCGGCACCGACACCGAGGTGCTGCTCGCCGCCTGGCAGGAGTGGGGCAGCGCCTGCCTTGCGCGCTGCAACGGGATGTTCGCGTTCGCGATCCACGACACCGAGCGCGGGCAGACCACGCTCGTGCGTGACCGCATGGGCGTCAAGCCCCTGGCCTATGCCGTGCAGGGCCGCAGGGTGGCGTTCGCCTCCGAGGCCAAGGCGCTGGCAGCTGCCGGGCTGGTCGATGCCGCCCCCAGCGCAGACGCCATCTACGAGTACCTCGCACGCGGCTACACCAGCGACGGGCGCAGCTTCTTCGCGGGAGTTCGACACCTGCCACCGGGATCGCTGCTGCAGGTCGACCGCGACGGCACCCTGCGCGAGGAGCGCTGGTGGCAGCTGCCGCAGGACATCGACCCGGATCCCACCCCGCTGGAGTGGGCCTCACGGATCGGGGAGCTGCTCGACGATGCCGTGCGCCTGCGCCTGCGCAGCGACGTGCCCGTCGGCGCGCACCTGTCGGGTGGCCTGGACTCCAGCGCGATCGCCGCCGCCGCCCAGCGCCACCTCGACCGGCCGCTGCTGAGCTTCACCGGGGCCTTCCCGGAGGATCCGGGCAGCGACGAGCGGCAGTGGTCGCGGATGGTTGCAGGCGACCTCGGCCTCGACGTGCGCGAGGTCGACATCTCCGTCGACGAGCTGGCAGGGCTCTTTCCCGGCCTGGTCTGGCAGATGGACGAGCCGATCGCCGGCCCCGGGGTCTTCCCCCAGCTGGTGGTGTGCCGGCTCGTGGCCCGCGAGGGCGTCACCGTGGTGCTCGGCGGGCAGGGCGGCGACGAGCTCTTTGGCGGCTACCTGCGCCACCGTGCCCGCTACCTCACGGGCCAGCTGCGCAGCGCCGGCCCATGGGGCCGCATCGAGGCCGCCGGGGAGCTCGCGCTGCGCGCGATCGGCCAGTGGCGGCGCATCCGGCGCACCGCCACCCGCGTCCAGGACGAGCACCTGTCACCGGCCTTCCTCGCCGAGGTCAGCCCGGAGCTGCGCGAGCAGGTGCGCGCATCACCCCTGCGCGCATCGACGGTGCGGGCGCTGCTCAACCACGACCTCACCGCCTACCTGCCCGCGCTCCTGCACGTCGAGGACCGCACCTCGATGGCGTGGTCGCTCGAGTCCCGCACGCCCATGCTCGACTACCGGCTCGTGGAGCTCGCCGCGACCATCCCCGACGAGGCGCTGTTCTTCCGGCCCCAGGGCAAGCCGCTGCTGCGCGCGGCGGTACGCGGCTGGCTGCCCGATGCGGTCGTCGACCGACGCGACAAGAAGGGCTTCCCCACGCCGTTGCAGTCGTGGCAGGACCAGCCGCGCCTGGCACGGCTCGTCGGAGACCTCGCCGACCCGACCGCGCCCCAGCCCCTGCAGGTCTTCGCGGACGGCTACCTGCGCGAGGTGGCAGGGCGCGCCCCCAGCGAGCTCTGGACGATCATGAACATCAACGCCTGGCTGCGCCGCAGCGACTGGTCGAGCCCTGCCGCAAGCGGCCTGCGCGACGCTGCCTGAGCCGCCACGTCACCCGGCGCCGGTCGCCGGGTGTACAATCCGCCGACCATCCTGCGCGGCAGCCGCCGTGCAGGGTCACCCCGGCCCCCGTGGAGCCCATCATGCATGCCGCGCTGACCCGTGCCAGCGTTGCCCTCGCGGCAACGACCCTGCTGCTGGCTGCAGCCGTGACCTCCCCGGCCGCCCCCAGCGGCCGGATCACCGCCAGCGAGCCCGTGAGCGAGGCCAGCTTCGCCGGCCGCCAGCAGGCGACCGTCGCGGTGCTCGAGGCCCGCATCGACGACCCGCGCGAGGCCCACGTCTGTGGCGGCACCCTGATCCGTCCCCGGGTCGTGGCCACCGCCGCCCACTGCCTCGTCGAGGATGCCGGCAACGGCGAGGCGCTGGTCGTCCAGCCGCGCGAGGTCGACGTGCTGGTCGCCCAGCGCACCCTGTCTGCGGGCGGCGGCCAGCGCATCCGCGCCAGCCGGGTGGTCGTGCACAAGGAGTTCGACGTGCACACGCTGCGCAACGACGTCGGGATCATCATCCTCGCCAGCCAGCCCGTCGGCGTGACGCCCACCCCCGTGGTCGGCGCCGGCGACGGGGCGCTGTGGGGAGCTGGCGGCGGCATCCCGATCGGCGCGGACGGGCCGTGGATCGCGGGCTGGGGCCAGTTCAACCAGGCCTGGTTCGAGGGCTGGGGATACGATCCGATCGCCGCTGCCGACACCCTGCGTGAGGCCGAGGTGCCGATCATCTCCGACGACGCCTGTGCGAACGGTGGCCCGGGCAACGATGGCGTCGGCTGGGGACGCTACTTCGATGCCGCCTCGATGCTCTGTGCCGGGGTGCTCGACACCAGCGACCCCAACGACCGGGGTGACGATCCCAACGGCGCCGACTCCTGCTACGGCGACAGCGGCGGCCCGCTGCTGGTCGCCGACGGCGGTGGCGGCTACCGGCTCGCCGGCATCGTCAGCTGGGGCATGGGCTGCAGCGACCGTCGCTTCCACGGGGTCTATGCCCGCGTGGACGCGACCCGCGACTTCCTGCTGTCCACGCCCCCGGCGCCGGTGCGGCCGATCACCGGGCCCGAGCTCTCGGGGCCCGCGCACGTGGGATCCTCCCTGCGCTGCGATGCCGGACGCTGGGGTGGCGGGGGCACCATCACCTACGGCTACCGCTGGTTCCGCAGCGAGGCCCGGATGTCCGGCGGGAGCATCGACTTCGACGACGACGATGACGATGACTACGAGTACCGTCGGGGCCAGCTGCGGCCCCATCCTGCGCCGCGCAACCCGCGCCAGCCGAGCTATCCGGGGTTCCGACAGGTCGAGGGTGCCACCGGCAGCAGCTACCGCCTCCAGCCGGTCGACCTCAACCGCTTCATCGCCTGCGAGGTCACGGCCGAGAACGAGTCCTGGCGCCTGCGCGCCGTCACCGATCCGGCAGGGCCGATCCGCCCGCCGCTGACACGGCCGGCCGCCCGGGTTGTCGGGCACCGCTGCGCTGGCGCGGCCTGCGTGCTCGAGGTTCGCACCTCCCACCCCGGCGGGTTCCAGGTCAACCAGGTGATGGTCAACTGGCGGCACCGGCAGGGCACCCGGAACGCCCGCGGCCGCGCAACGGCCCGCCAGGTCGCCCCGGGAC
>SKUG01000121.1 GCA_007122215.1 Thermoleophilia bacterium
CAGCGGACTGCCTGCTCCTGCTGGTGCCCGACACCCCTGATCGCCAGGGGATGGTCACGGGGAAGCTCTTCGAGTACCTGCTGGCACGCCGCCGCATCCTCGCGCTGGTCCCGCCGAACGGTGCCGCTGCCGAGCTGGTGCGTGAGACGGGATCGGGCGTGGTGGTCCAGCCCGACGACGTTTCCGGCATCGTTGCTGCCCTGTGCCGGATCGCGGCCGAGGTGGCAGCGCATGGCCCCGTGCTCGACCCCCTCGACGGGAACGTCCTCGCTGAGGTGTCAAGACGCGGTGGGGCCGAACGCCTCGCGGGGGCCCTCCGGGGCCTCGCCGCGAAGCAGGCTGGCATCAGTCCTCGATGATGGCCCCATCCTCGTCCAGGGTCACGCCCTGCTCGACGAGCCGTTCACGGATCAGGAACTGGAAGGTCGACCAGGCGCCGCGGCGAGCGTCGAACATGCGGTAGACCTGCCACTCGGTCAGCATGTTGGCATCCGACTTGCGGGCGGTTGCCCACTCGCTGAACTTCGGAAGGTGTCCCAGGCGGATGGCCAGGAAGACGCCCTGGTCGATGGCCCGCTCGAGGCGCTCCTCGCCGAGCACGATGTCGAAGCCGGCCTCCTTGAGCGCGTTGTTGAGCGATCCGAAGGTGTGCCAGTAGAGGCTCTTCGACGGCATCTTGCCCTTGCGCGCCTCGATGTCTGCAGCAGTCGGGATGCGACCGAGCTCCTCGCCCAGGTCCTTGAGCAGCCCCAGGAGCTCCTCACGGGTGGCGAAGCGGCGAGGCACGAGCCCTGCCTTGCGCTTCGCAGCGTTCCAGCTGCCGAAGTGCTCGATCACGGTCTGCGGGTGGACCGTGGTCTCCGGATCGGCCTCGAACTCGCGCATGGTTGGTGACTTTCCGATGCGCTCTGCGCAGTTGGTGAGCTCCTCGAGGATGAACTCGTCGGAGTAGCGCTTGCGCATGCCCTGCTGGAAGCGCGCGAGCTTCTCCTTGTCGATGGACTCGATGACCCGGTAGATGGTCTTGTTACGCATCTTCGGTGCTCCTGCTTCCCGTGGCTGCGGGCCCTTCCCGGACGAGATGCCCGGTTCGGCCTCCTGCCTGCTTTGTGCCATTCCGTGGCGATACTCAAACCTGCCCGCCTACGCTGCTGGGATCGCAACGGCCAGATCACCTGCACCGAACATAACATGAGGCATGCAGTGCAAGCAATAGTGTCAGCGAAAGTGACGCCAAATCCATTTGCAGCACACGGAATCCACGGCGGCATGCGGTCGAGGCCCTGGACTTCGAGGGGAGGACCGCTCGTACGCTGGTAGGCTGCGCGTCGTGCCGGAGGTTCCTGACACCCCTGCTGGCCCACGCGGCGGCCTTCCCCTCTGGGCATCGGTCCCGATCGCCCGCATGGCCGGGATCGCCAGCCGGATGGCTGGCCGCGGTGGAACCAGCCTGCCCGGGCAGCTGCTGGCACGGCTCAGCCCCGATGCGCTGGCTGGCCTTGCCCAGCGGGTTCGCCGGCGGTCTGGGCCAGGCCTTCGCATGGTCGTGGTCTCTGCGACCAACGGGAAGACCACCACTGCGGCGATGCTGGCAGCCATGGCCGCAGGGGCCGGGCTGCGGGTCTCCCACAACCTGAGCGGAGCCAACCTGCGCTCGGGGATCATCACCACGCTGATGGACACCACGCGCCCGGTGGACCTGGTGCTGCTCGAGGTCGACGAGGCAACGCTGCCGACGGTCGTGCAGGAGCTGCAACCCGACGTGGTCGCACTGGGCAACCTCTTCCGAGACCAGCTCGACCGCTACGGCGAGCTCGACACGGTCCAGGAGGCGTGGGAGGCCATGGCACGGTCGCTGCCGTCGCACACGCAGCTGGTCGCCGTGGCCGACGATCCCCGGGTGGCCAACGTCGCAGCGCAGGCACCGGCAGCCGCGACGTGGGCTGGCGGTGGTCCCGACCTTCCGGGTTCCGAGCGGCTGCCCGACCACGCCGATGCCCGGACCTGCGACGCCTGCGGCACGCAGCTTGACCACGCGGTGGTGTGGGTCGGGCACCTCGGGGCGTGGAGCTGCCCCGGGTGCGGCCGCACCCGCCCGGTGCCGCAGGTCAGGCTTGCCGGCGTGTCGACCGCGGACATCGACCGCCAGCAGGTCACCATCACCGCAGGCGACGACGAGCTGCGCCTCGAGCTCGCCCTCCCGGGACTGTTCAATGCCTACAACCTGCTCCTGGCGGTCGCCGTGGCGCGCTCGATCGACATCCCCACCAGCTCGATCACCTCCGGCATCCATCGGTTCCGCGCGGCATTCGGCCGGTTCGAGCGGGTGGCGCTGCCGGACGGGCGACGCCTGCTGCTCGTGCTGGCCAAGAACCCGACCGGGCTGAGCGAGGTGGCGCGCACCATCGCCGAGGTTCCGCACCCGCCACCCGTGGTCCTGGTCGCCCTGAGCGATGGCATCGCCGACGGCCGGGACCCCTCGTGGACGTGGGATGCCGACCTCTCCCCGCTGCGGCCCCACGTCTCCGAGGTGATCGCCACGGGGACCCGTCCCGAGGAGATGGCGCTCCGGCTCGCCTACGACGGCTGGGCCCGTGAGGCGATCACGGTCGAGGAGGACCTCGGATCGGCGCTGGACGAGCTGCTGGACCGGGCCGCAGACCCGACCTGCGTGCTCACCTACACGGCGATGCTCGAGCTGCGGCGCATCCTGCGCCGGCGCGGCTGGGCCCGGTCGATGTGGGAGGCCGACCAGCCGCCCGCAGCGGCGTCGGCCCCCGGACCGGGGGAGGCGCCATGAGCCGGCCCCGGATCCGCATCGCGCACCTCTACGACGACCTGCTCAACATCTACGCCGACCGGGGCAACATCGCCGTGCTGCGTGGACGCTGCCATGCCCGTGGCATCGAGTGTGAGGTTCGGCCCGTGCGGCTCGGGGATCCCTTCCAGCCGGGGGATGCCGACATCGTCTACCTCGGCGGCGGGCAGGATCGCGACCAGCGCCAGGTCGCGCTCGAGCTCGCCGGTGAGCGTGGGGCAGCCATCGCTGCACACGTCGCGGCGGGCGGCGTGGTGCTCGCCGTGTGCGGCGGCTACCAGCTGCTGGGCCGCGGCTACACCGATGCCAGCGGCACGCACCAGCCGGGAACCGGGCTCTTTGCAGCAGATACCGTTGCCGGGCATGGACGACTGATCGGCAACGTCGAGCTCGACTGCCACCTTCCCGAGCTGCCCGGGGTTCCCGCCACGCGCGTGCAGCTCGTCGGGTTCGAGAACCACGCCGGGCGCACGACGCTGGATGCCGGACAGGAGCCCCTCGGACGCGTCGTCCACGGCTTCGGCAACGATGGCACTTCGGGTTGGGAGGGCGCGCGGACCGGACGCGCCATCGGCACCTACCTCCACGGGCCATTGCTGCCGCGCAACCCCGAGCTCGCCGACTGGCTGGTCGCAGCTGCCCTCGACCACGCGGGCCAGCCGCTCGACGAGCCCCTGGCCGTCCTCGACGATGCGCTCGAGGTCGCCGCTCGCGAGCGCGCGGCCGGCCGGGCGCGGGCCGATGC
>SKUG01000269.1 GCA_007122215.1 Thermoleophilia bacterium
CACTGACGGTGAGCATCACCACCTGGCCTGTGTTCACTCCACCTAGCATCTACACCGTTCTCCCACGCAAGCCGTCGGGTCCACACACGGCTCCACAGCAAGTAGACAACGGTTTGCCCGGATGCGCAAGACCCTGCGGGAGCGATCAGCGCATGCGGTCGCGCAGGGCGCGCTGGACGTCACGGTCCTGGTCGCGACGCTTGATGGCCTCGCGACGGTCGTGGGCCTTGCGGCCGCGAGCCGTGCCGATCTCGAGCTTCACGCGGCCGCCCACGAAGTAGAGCGTCAGCGGCACGATGGTGAGGCCCTTGCGGTCCACGAGCCCGCGCAGGCGGTCGATCTCCTGCCGGTGCAGCAGCAGCTGGCGGTCCCGCAGCGGATCATGGTTGTTGATGTTGCCGTGCGAGTACTCGGGGATGTGCATCCCGGTGATCACGGCATTCCCGCCCCGGAAGACGACGTAGGCCTCGCGGAGCGTGCAGCGCCCCTCGCGCAGGGACTTCACCTCGGTGCCCAGCAGGGCGAGCCCGGCCTCGAAGCGCTCGAGGATCTCGTAGTCGTGCCGGGCCTTGCGGTTGTCGGCGATGACCTTGCGGCCGGATGGTTTCCCGTGTGAGCGTGCCACGCTGCCCGCCGCTGCCTCAGTAGCCGATCTCGAGCAGGGCCGTGACCGGGGCGAAGTCGTCGGTCAGGACGGGGACGTCATCGAGCCGGATCGGCGCATCGTAGCGGTGGCGCGCGAGGTCCACCATGCGCTCGTCGAGCACCGGCCGGGCCTGGACCAGCTCCTCGGAGCGTGCCACGACGTCGGCGTACCCGGCGAGCGTGGAGTTGCTGGCCAGCAGGATGATGTTCTGGAACTCGGTGGCTCCCGGCTTGCCCGTGGCCAGCGGATCGAAGTTGGCCAGGCCCTGGTGGGTGCCGACCGGATGCACGGCCCGCGCGGCAAAGACCTCGCCGTAGGTGCGGTACATGCTGCGGAAGAGCTTCGAGTTCTCGCCCTCCACGGCCCCGATGATGTTCGCCACGACGATGCCGTCGGTGCGCAGGTGATCGGCCACGTCGCCGAGGAACTCGACCGTCGTCATGTGTGCGGGGATCGTATCGGCGAAGTAGGCGTCGATGACGATGGCGTCGTAGCGGTCATCGCTGGCCGCCAGCCAGGTGCGGCCGTCGGCAACGTGGATGTCCATGGCATCGGTGTCGAGCGCGAACCAGCGCTCGGCGAGCTCGATCACGTCCGGGTCGATCTCGACGGCATCGATGTGCACGTCCGGGTCGATCGCGCGGTGGCGCATCGGCAGCGCCCCGGACCCGACGCCGATGTAGAGCACCCGCTCGAGGCCTTCCGGCCGGTAGGCGTGCAGCAGCTCCATGCCGTTGATGTAGCGGAACTCGTAGGGCGTGGTGATCGGATCCACCTCGCCGGCGGTGACGTTGGCCCCGGACTGCCAGGAGTTGTCGAACTGCATCAGGCGCAGGGCGTCCCGGTCGTCGGCCCGGGGATCGCCCGTGGCGTAGGTCGACTCCTGGTCGACGATCGAGATCCTGTGGTAGCGGCTGTCGACCTGCTCCAGCGGCTCGGCGGCGGTGGTGACCTCGATGCCTGAGTCGTAGCCGACCTCGCGGAAGACCGGCGACCAGTCCTCGGCCTGCACCTCGAAGGTCGCGCGCGACCCCGCCGTCGAGAACACCAGCAGCAGCATCACGACCGACACCGTCCCTGCCGCGGCGATCACGGCGCGGTTGCGTGCGACGATGGCCGGCACGAGCCCGGTCAGCGCGAGCACGAAGGCGATGCCGGCGATGTTGAGGTTGGTGCCGAAGCTCGGGATCAGCCAGAAGGCGGCGCCGAGCGTGCCCACGATGCTGCCGACCGTCGAGACGCCGTAGAGCATGCCGGCCGTCGCGCCGACCGAGGCGATCGCCCGGGCGCTCAGCCGCACGGCATACGGGGAGACCATCCCCATCAACACGCTCGCCGGCGCGAAGATCAGCAGCGAGGCCACGAGCGGGTTGAGCCGTGGCCCCATCCCCCAGGTCACCACCCACTGCTGGATCGGGGTGGCCACCAGCACGACGAGCCCTGCGAGCAGGCTGGCGATGGTCAGCACGATGCCCAGGGCGGTGGGGGTCGCGAAGCGGTTGCTGAGCCGCCCGCCCAGGATGTATCCGGTGCTCAGCGCGGCGAGGAAGACGCCGATCAGGCTGCCCCACACGAACACCGAGTTACCAAAGAACGGGGCGAGCACGCGGGAGCCGACGATCTCCAACGCCATGAACGCAGCCCCGGCCGTGAACACGACGGGGTAGAGCCAGCCGCGGTGGGCGATGGCGACGCCGGTCTCGGCGTCATCGTCCCGGCTGGCGCGCTGGCGTGTGCTGGATGGCTTCGGCGTGGCGGTTCCCATGCGGGGAGCCTACCCGGCCTGCGCCGCCCGGACACGGGGGCGCGGTTCGCGGCAGGCCTGACGGCAGCCGAGCGCCCGCGGGCGTCAGACCCGGAGGAAGCGTCGGATGGTGACGCCGCTGCCGAGCGAGCCGAGCACGACGCCCACGGCGAGCACCGTCAGCGCGACGTTCGCCATCAGGTCTGCGGGCAGCGCCACGAGGCTGAGCTGCTCGACGATGAAGCGCTGCAGGAGCATCGCCAGCCCGCCCAGCATGGCAACCGCGCCGATCGCGCCCAGGAAGCCGAAGAGGAAGCCCTCGATCATGAACGGCACCCGCACGAAGGAGTTGCTCGCGCCGACCAGCTTCATCACCTCGATCTCACGCCGCCGGGCGAAGATCGACAGCCGGATGGTGTTCGAGACCAGGATCGTCGATGCCAGCAGCAGCACCGAGGCGAGCACCAGCGAGGTCCACTGCACCCAGCGCGCAAAGCTGATCACGGCCTCGGATCGCTCCCCGCCGTACTCGACGCTGTAGACGCCTGGGCGTTCCTCGAAGGTGGCTGCCACCTCGGAGATGCGGGTGGTGTCGACCACGTCCCCCTCCAGCGAGGCGGGGAATGGGTTGACCGGAAGGTTCTCGAGGATGTCCGACTTGTCGCCGAAGAGGTCCTCGGCCCGCTTGAGGGCGTCATCCTTGGAGACGTAGATCACGCCCCCGATGCGCTCGTCCGCCTCCATGGCCTCGCGCAGCTGGTTGACCTCGCCCTCGGTGGCGGTGTCGGCCAGGAAGACCTTCACCCGGGCAGCGCTCTCCTCCACGTCCTTGGCGAGGCTGTTGACGCCCAGCAGGACCGCGAAGAAGAGCCCGAGCACGACCAGCGAGACGGTCATCGCCACCACCGCGGCGATGCTGGTGGCCAGGTTGGTCATGACCGAGCGGATCGCCTCGGTGAAGAAGAATGCCAGGCGGGTGAGCATCAGCGCTCGTCCTCCTCGGAATCAGGCTGTCCGGTCGGGGGCCGATTGATCCCACCCAGCCGGTCGAGGATGTCGGCGTCGGGCCCGAGGCGCTCACGCAGCGGGCTCGTGCCCGCGACCGCGGAGGCTGCGCCCTGCACCGAGGTCGGA
>SKUG01000186.1 GCA_007122215.1 Thermoleophilia bacterium
GCCGTTCGCGGTGGATGGCCCGTCCGGGCAGGCCCGCCTTGCGGCCGAGGCCGTCGTGGATGCTGCCGGCGGCCGCAGCGTGCTCAGTGCCCGTGAGCCCACCGGCCACGTCGAGCACTACCTGCACGCAGCCGCCGCGCCTGACCCCTCGCTCCCGGCCGAGTGGGCGCTCGGTGGCCGCGGGCGTGCCATGGACGTGTTCGGGCTCAACAGCCCCGAGCACGGGCGCCACAGCATCTTCGTGGAGGTCTCGCCGCAGCTGGGTTGGGATGGTCGTACGGCCGCGCTCGAGGACGCTGCAGCGCTCCTGCGCGCAGCGCCGGGCCTGCACTCCCAGGCTCCGGCACTGGCCGGTGCGCGACTCGTGCGCGTCCACGAGGACGTGGCCGGGCAGGCAGCCGCAGGACGGCTCTTCCTGGCAGGCGATGCTGCAGGACGCCTCGGCCCCCGGTCCCAGGCCGGTGTTGGCCTCGCGCTGGATGATGGCGAGCGCGCCGCCCGGATCGTGGCCGATGCCGTGCGCGACGGGGACTGGGCAGGAGCAGCCTTCGAGCACGACGTCGTGACCCGGACCCTGCGCGATGCCATGCGGAGTGCCTATCGCTGAGGTCGCTGCCGCGCCGGGCCCTGCCAGGTGCGGTCGCGGGCGGCTGCCTCCAGCCGGAACCACCCACCCGGGGTCGTGGTGCTACCGCGTGGCGGAGGTCTCGTCGGTGCGGGATGCGGTGGCGGCACCGAGGGCCGGTCCTGCGATGGTCGATCCCGCGAGCATCCCCGCTGCGGCAGCCCCAAGGCCGATCGCGTGCCGGCGCGCAGGGAGGAAGCTGATGTAGTCGAGTCCGCGGTGGGCGTGGAGTGCCTGGGCTCCGCGGACGCCTGCCACGGTGCCCGTCGCCGCGGCGACGCCGATCGCAACGCCCTGCCCCGTGACGATGCTGCGCTCGCCCAGGCGGACATCGGGCACGAGGCGCTCGCCGGCCGTTCCGGCCGCGGTCCCGACCCCCGCCATGGCGAGCCCCATGGAGACCAGCGGACCTCGGGCTGCGCGACGTGCTCCCAGGGCTCCGCCGGCCAGCGCGAGCCCTGCCACGGTCGGGGCTGCGGCGCGCCGAGCCAGCGTGCGCCAGCGGGCCGGCTCGGGGCCATCACCTGCCTCCCCGGTCGACGCATCCGGAGCATCGCCAGGATCAGCGGACGCCTCCTGGATGCCGCCGGGATCCCGGGGCGCCAGCGGTGTCCGTGCCTCGCTGCCGTGCCCGCCAGCGGGTCGGGAGAGCGCAAGCGTGGAGGGAACATCCGAGCCATCAGCGGCGACCATCCCCGCCACGGTCACCTGGCCGTCGAGGAAGTCCAGGAAGGCCTCGGGCCGACCGGCGTCGGCCGGGGCGTCCGGGCGCGCCTCGACCTGCACGAGATGGAGCTGGAAGGGCGCATCGGGACCGCCGCGCTGGATCACCGCCACTGCCCGCAGCGCATCCGCTGGCAGGCCTGCGCTCCCGCTGCCGACCAGGGCCACGGCCTGGCGCGCCGCATCCATGGCAGCAGGTGCGGTTGCCCACTGGTCGACGCCGTCGTCGCGCCCACCGGCAGGCCCCACGTGGCGTCCATCCCCGGCGATCGCCAGCTGCGTTCCCAGCCCGAAGGTCGCATGGGTGCCGGCGCCATGGTCCAGCCGCCCCACTGCCTCGAATCCCACGCTGTCCACGCTCACAGGTCCTCCGTGCCCGTCCGGGCATCGTCCACCTGCCTATCGCGTGGGCGGCAGCAACCCGTTGCAACAGGGACGCGAACGGGGTCGATATCGCGGTGAGGACGAGTCGACACGACGAGGGGTTTCACGTGAGCAAGGTCACGATGGCTGCTGCATTCGAGGCGGTCGCATCGCATGCGCGCTCCAGCCTCGAGGCTGCGCAACAGGCATCCCTCCAGCTGGGGACGGCCGGTTCGAGTGCGGCTGCGGAGGCCCACGGGGGGCTTCGCCGAGCTGCCCTGTCCCTCGAGTACGCGCGCTCGATCGCTGCGGAGGCCGGCCAGGAGATGCCCGGGCTGGCAGCCGCCCGGGAGCAGGTCCATGCCGGCATCCAGCAGGTCGGACCGATCGTGGGACGCAGCGATGCGGATGCAGCAGCGCTGCGGGGGACGCTGGGCGAGGCCCCGTTCCAGGATGCGATCGACTCGGTCGCGGCGCTGCGCCCGACCGGCCTCGATGCCAGCCCGGTCGACGAGGTGCCCTTCTGGCAGCTCCACACCGACCGCGTCTACGGTGAGTACCTGGCCAGCGAGCCGGTGGCGTCCATGCGCATCGTGCAGGACCAGAGCGAGGCCCAGCAGGTCTTCGAGGGGATCCGCTCGGGCGCCCGCTCCATCACCAACGGGGGCGATGCCACCTCCGCAGCCGGCGCAGGCCCTGCTCCGATCGAGGTGCTCACCCAGCATGCAACCAACCTCACGGCCGCGGCGCGCGCCGGCGAGCTGAAGGATGTCGTGGGGCGGGACGCAGAGGTCCGGCAGGTGATCGAGGTCCTGGGCCGCCGCGAGAAGAACAACCCGCTCGTCATCGGCGAGGCCGGCGTCGGCAAGACGGCGCTGGTGGAGGGGCTGGCGCATCGCATCGCCCGCGGCGAGGTACCCGAGCGGCTGCGCGATGCCGAGATCTGGAAGCTGGACATGAGCTCGCTGATGGCAGGTGCCAGCGAGCAGGGGGCCTTCGAGGCGCGGCTGCTGGGGATCCGCAACGCGATCCGCGAGGCCGACGGCCAGCGGATCCTCTTCGTGGACGAGATGCACACGCTGATGGACCCCCGCAGCTCGGGCAACGCCGCGAACATCCTCAAGCCCGACTGGGCTCGCGGGGACCTGCCCACGATCGGCGCGACCACCGTCGACGAGGCCCGGCTGATCGAGAAGGACCCGGCGCTGACCCGGCGGTTTGCCCGGATCATGGTCGACGAGCCCTCCCTCGACGACACGAAGGTGATCCTGCGCGGCGCGCGTGCCGCCTACACCACGCACCACGGCGTGCTCGTCGACGAGTCCGCGGTGCAGGCCGCGGCCGACCTTGGCCGGCGCTTCATGCCAGCCCGCAAGCATCCCGACATCGGCCTGGAGGTCATCGACACGGCATCCTCGCGGCTGCGGACCGCCATCGACGATGGCCCGTCGGTGATCGCCGAGACCCGCGCGCGGATCCGCAACCTCGAGCAGCAGGTCGACTCGCTGGCCGGCGAGGACTCCCCCGCCGCCCGCCGTGCGCTGCCCCAGCTGGCCGGGGAGCTGTCGGCTGCCCGCGCCACGCTCGCCGACCTCGAGCCCTCCTGGCGCGGCGCCCAGGCGCTGCTGGGCGAGCAGGTCGAGCTGGGCCGGCAGGTCCGCGTGCTGGCTGACGAGGCCCGTGCTGCCTACGAGGCGGGCGACTACGCCCGCGCCGGCGAGATCCGCCTGGTTGAGCAGCCCGCCCTCGAGGGGCGCCTCGACGCGCTCGCCGCGCGCCTGGAGGCGCTGGACCTCGACCCGCGGCTGCC
>SKUG01000076.1 GCA_007122215.1 Thermoleophilia bacterium
AATTACCTAACTTAGGTAATTCCACCCATTACCTACTCGAGGAGCCAGCCTACGCTGGTCCCACGGAGCAGGATGGCTCCGGGCAGGGGGGACAGAGGCATGATCAATCCGAACGTGACAGCGACCGGGGCGATGAGCCCGGCCTTCCTCGAGGCCAACGGGGTGCCCACGCAACCAGGGGAGTCGAACGGGGCCACGACCCCCAGCCCCGAGGACACCGAGCCGTCGGCAGCCGCCAGCGATGCCCGCGAGGGCGCACGCGACGCGTCCCGGAACGACGAGGGCACGGGCACCCGCCACGAGGGCACCCGGAGTGCAGACCGCCTCGCGCGAGAAGCCACGGCGAAGGTCCTCGAACGGGAGATCAATGCCTCGGGCAGCACTGACGCCATCCGCGATGTCGTCGCTGACGGTCAGGTGGACGAGGACGAGGTGGCAGCGCTCGACCTTGATGATGAGGTGGAGTTGCTCCATGAGGACGGAACTCCCCTCACCCACGAGAACGGGGAGACCTTCCGGCGCAGCAACGCCGATCGCGTCGCCGCGGGTACCGAGATCGTCCTCGAGGAGCTCGCGGAGGAGTTCGACATCGACCGCCCCGAGGACGTCGAGGAGCTCGAACGCCTGGTGGCCGCCGTCAACGACTCCGAGCGGGAGCGCGACCAGCTCAGCGCACGCCAGGAGTCCCTCGAGCGGGCCCTCGACCGGGCACGCGAGCTCGACAGCTCCAGCGAGCGGGTCGGACACATCGAACGAGAGCAGGCCGAGATCGCCGAGCGACTGCTGGAGATCCAGGCCGAGCGGGAGGCCCTTGCCCGGATGCAGCACGCGGGCGAGCAGCAGCGTGCCGCCCTCGACCTGCACGCCACCGCGCAGGACGCCCGCGCTGCAGCCCGCGAGGAGGCTGCGCGGGCAGCTGAGGCGAGCATCCGGGAGGCCATCGCAGAACACAACGAGGACGCCAGGTCGCAGCATCGGGGCAGCGCCCGAGGCGCACACCCGGAGCACATCACCCCCAGCATGGTCAACGAGCTGCTGGCGATGGAACCCGTGGAGTTCAGGCGATGGGTCGAGGAGACCTTTGACGACACCAACACTGCCGGCCTGCTCCTTGACACCCTGACCGAGGCGCACGGGGAGCGCCACGCACTGCGCATCGAGGCGACGGGGGCGCGCGCTGCCGCAGCAGCGGCCCGCCAGCGCGAGGGCGAGATCGATCGGACGATGCACGACGACCGCGGATGGTGGGACCTGCGCAACAACGACCGGTCCCGCGCCCTCGGACGGGTTGCCGACGAGTACGAGGCGCTGGCCTCCGGCCGGTCAGGTGCCGCGAACCTCGGGCCGGCAACGGTCACCGATGCCGTGCTCGATGCATACCTGGCAGCCCATGGATTCGCCGTCGAGGACGTTGACGCAGGCCTCGACGCGGACGCCGCGCTGTCCGGCACCGACGACGCCGCGGACGAGGCTGCCACGGCGGCACCGCAGCCCGCCCCGACGCTGGATGACCCGGCTGCCTTCCGGCCGTCGGCCGAGGAGGCTGCCGAGCTCGCGGCCGGAATGACCCCGGATCGCGCGGTCGAGCACCTCGACCGGATCGCCCACGAGCGCCACGCCGCCTTCCACGCATCCACCCCGGCTGCATCCGAGGTTGCCGCCGTGAATCCCGACCTGTACGCCTCGCTGCCCGAGGAGGACCGGGCGCTCCTCGCCGATGCCGAGGCCCTGCGACGCGCCGGCCTCGAGTACGACGACAGCGGCAGCATCCGGGCAGTGGCCCCCGAGCCCGCCAGCTCGGTGGACGACGACGCAGAGCCATGGCTCGATGACGCCGACCACGTCGGCCACGACCAGGTGGACGTCGCTGCCGAGCGCGCCGCGGTGATCGCAGCCAGCGGAGGCCCCGATGGCGTTGCCGCGACCGCTGATACCGCGGTGATCGTCATCCAGCCCGGACAGAACCTCTCGCTGATCGCGCACCAGCTCAACCAGGCCCACGGCACATCGGTCACCTGGCAGGACATCCACGCGCTCAACCGCGACCAGATCAGCGACCCGAACCTGATCTACCCGCAGCAGGTTTTCGTCCTGCCCGACGCCGTGCTGCTGGCCATCGACGAGCAGGCCCGGCAGGAGCGCGAGGAGCGCGAACGGGCGGCCGCCAGCTGACACGCTCCCGAGGCGCGCTGCCCGGCACGCCCGTGCAGGTAGGCTTGCGCCGTGACGGGCGCGGGCAGCGACAGCAGCGACGGATCCCGGCCGGCCGGCAACGGCTGGGCGGGACTGCCCGTGGAGAACGGGCGGGTCCAGGTCCAGCTGCGCATCGCCCCGCGCACGGTGGTGATGATCGCGGCGATCGTGCTGCTCTTCTGGGGTGCGGTCCAGGTTGCCTACGCGCTCGACACGCTGATCTTCTGGGTGCTGACGGCCGTCTTCCTGGCGATGGCCTCGGACCCCGCCGTGCAGGCGTTCCAGCGCTGGGGCATGCGACGCGGGCATGCCCTGCTGACCTTCTTCGCGGCGCTGGTCGTGGTGCTGACCATCATCGGGTCGGTCTTCGTCCCGCTGGTTGTGGAGCAGTCGGAGGAGCTGATCCGCGCGGTGCCGGCCTACATCAACGAGCTGCAGTCCTCCGACTGGTTCCAGCGCCTCGATGAACGGTTCGAGGTCCTCGAGCAGGCCGCCGGATACCTCGAGGCGCTGCCGGCCGCGGTGAGCAGCGGCGTGGGGACGGTCGTCAACGGCCTGATCAACGGCGTGTTCGGGATGGTGACCATCCTGCTGCTGACGATCTTCCTGCTGATCGACGGGGAGCGGCTGTTCAAGAACGCGATGCTCGTGGCGCCGCAGATCGGCAAGCGGCGCTGGTACGAGCTGTCCCGGGCGCTCTACCACAACGTCGGGCGGTACGTGTCCGGACGCGTGATGGTGTCCCTGGCCGGATCGACGCTGCTGCTGGTGGTGATGACGCTGATCGGCATGCCGAGCGTGCTGCCACTGGCGATGTGGATGTTCCTCTGGGGCCTGATCCCGATGGTGGGTGCCACCATCGGGTCGGCGCCCGCCATCCTCGTCTCGTTCTTCTACTCCGACCCGATCTTCGGCAACAACCTCGCCTCGGGCATCTTCCTCGTGGTCTTCATCATCGTCTACCAGCAGGTCGAGAACGGGTACATCGAGCCCCGCGTGGTCGGCAAGACGGTCTCGCTGGCACCGTTCGTGGTGTTCCTGTCGATCCTCATCGGTGGCAGCCTCCTCGGGGTGATCGGGGCACTCATGGCGATCCCCGTCGCCGGGGTGATCCAGGTGGCGCTGCGCGACCTCGTGGCAGCCCAGGTGGATGGTGAGTACCTGGCAGCTGCGGCACCCCCGACCGACGATGCCGGGACCGACTCGCCCACTGCCGCTGGCGAGGGGAACGAGGGTCCCGCAGCCTGATGGCGGGCAGCGCAGCCATGCAGGCCCGACTTCACCGACGATCCGCGGGCGCTCCCGGCGTCAACGGACGGCCGAT
>SKUG01000277.1 GCA_007122215.1 Thermoleophilia bacterium
AGGGCCTGCAACCGTTGCTGGCTCGGCCCCGACACCCCGGCAGGGACGATGATGACAGCTGGCAGGTCGTGCACCGCCTGCTGCGCCAACCAACGGGACGACATGCACCTGGTAGCAGCCGCATCCGAGGGAGCGATGACACCGGCCATCGGCGCCGCCGCATCGCCCCATGCGCGCGGGCCGGATCCCCTGACAGGGCTTCCCCTGGCCCCGCGAGCCGACGAGACCACCTACGACCAGTGGGACCCATCCCGCGAGCAGCTCGACGAGGCCGCCCTGCTCGAGGACCTCATGGCCCGGCTGCGGGACTCGCCGACTGCCAGCGCGCTGGTCGCGGAGCTCGAGGCCGACCAGGTCCGCGTGGAGCTGCTCCCCCGGGCCGATTTCCTGCGCAGGAACGGGCACGTCGGCGCGAGCTACAACATGAACACCCGCACCATCACGCTGGTGCGTGAGAACGCGATCGAGCGGCCCACGGCGACCGCCCTGTCCCTGGCCCACGAGGCGCAGCACTACGTCGACGACCGCGATGACGGCTTCGTCGGGGGGCGCATCCGGGCCGTGCTCGGCGCGCTTGCCGGGGGGCTGCTGGTGGACCCGCTCCGGCTGCGCAACCCCGTGCGCGCGAGCCTCGATCGGCTCTCGTCGACGACCACGATCGAGCCGGAGGTCCGGGCGTTCACGACGGAAGGCCTCGTCTCCCAGGAGCTCGGCGTGCGCAAGCATGGATCACGAGCGCTCCACGACGACGGCTCGCTACGCGACCCGGATGAACTTCGGGAACTGCTGCGCTGGACCCCGGGGTACCGGATGTCCAGCGCAGAGCGACTCGCCCTCGGGGTGCCCCTCGCCGCCCTGGCGGCCGGCGCACCGGCCATGGGCGCGGACTTCCTGCTGGAGCGTGCAGGACGCGCCCACCTGCGGCCACGCCTGGCCATCGGCGCTGCCGCGGCCGCGGTGGGGATGCTCGCCCACGACCTGCGACGGCACACGGACTGGCCGGCAGATCCCGATCCCGAGGGCACGGCGGCAGCCTTGGCCGCAGCCCTGGAGGTCCTGCGCTCATCCCCCACTGGCGCGGCGATCCTCGGCGACCTCGAAGCAGGCAACGTGCCGATCCGGGTGCTGGGGAGCAACGAGTTCAGCAGCCGGTTCCGCGGCGCAGATGCGATCTACCGTCCGGCCCAGCAGGAGATCCTGCTGCCGCGACGCGTGCTCGACGACCCGCTGCGCGCCGCGGTCATCATCGGGCATGAGGGCGTCCACCACCAGGACCGCAGCGGCCACATCCACGGCTATGGCGGTCCGGGCAGCTTCCTCGGAGGGCTCGCGCGCGGCGCGGCCCAGGGCATCGCACGCGGCACCAACCCGGTGACGGCCGCACTCGACGGCAGCTGGGAGGCCAGCATCGAGACGGAGGTCAACGCCTACGAGGCCGAGAACGTGATCGTCGCCGAGCTCGGCCAGGGGCGGGCCTCCCACCACGCGCGCCACCCCGATGGCACTCCCCGCAGCAGGGAGGAGATCCGTGAGAGCGTCGCCGCCAGCGCCGGGTACGCCCTGGACGGGGCCCAGCGCGCGGTGTTCGGAACGGCGGTTGCGGGGTCGCTGACCCTCCCGCCGGCATGGGGCGTGGCGGAGCTCGTCCACTGGCGCACGGGGCGGGCCGTGCTGGGCCGGGCCCTCGCAGGAGCAGCGGTGGCCAGCGCCGCGCTCGTGGCACACGACCTCAGTCGGGACCGGTCCCGGTCCACTCCGCCAGGGGCAGGTCGATGATGGTGATCGCATCGAGCCTGCCACCAGTCCCGGGCTCGTGGTAGATGCGTGCAGGCTGGGCTGCCGTCACGTGCCGCTCGACGTGCTCGACCCGCACGGCCCGCGAGTGCTCGGGCCTGATCCGGAAGTCCAGCTCGGTGCCGTCCGCAGCCTCTGCGAGGAACCCATCGTCGAGCATCCGGGTCGGCGTGGCCACGGTCGAGTCGGCACCGGCCGGCGGCGGCACGGGCGCTGCGGCATCATCGAAGAACATGATCACGAGGCGGTCCCCGTCGGGCCGGTAGTAGGCCCGGGTGGGCTGGCCCGTGGCCGAGTGCTGCTGGGCATGGGCGACATCGATGTTGGCCCGGTACTCGTCGATGATGAAGAGCTCGACCCGCTCATCGGTGACGGTGTCGAGCACCACGACCTGGTCGTCCGCACGCACGATCATGCCGTCGATGTGCGGATAGGTGTCGGGCCGGCCGACCAGCGTGTGTGGATCGACGTACGCTGACCGGTCCCCGCTGCCCCCGAGCAGCAGGAGGGCGGCAACCCCGAAGGCCACGAGCACGACGACCACGGCAACGATCCAGATCCATCCCGTCTGGGCGGGCAGGTCGGGTTCGGGCTGGGGCCCGGGGTGCGGAGGCGGGGGCTGTGCCGGCTGGTCCATGCCCCCATCATGCCCCACATGGCGCAGGCCTGCACGCCCGGGGAGCAGATCGACCCCGCCATGACCGGGAGCTGCCGCGGATTCGATCCAACCCACGGCGAACCGTGGCCGCCCGTGGCCGACCGATGTCCTCCTGCGGCCCCCTCCTCCCGGAAGCGATAACGGCACCCCACCTCCAGTCGGATAGGCCGGTGACGTGCCAGGTCGGCACGGTGTGCGAACAGCCCGGGGAGGGTTGGAAGATGAACTCAGTGAGCATGAACCTGCCCCTGATGGGCATGCCCGGAATGCCACCGGGGATGGCCCCCCAACCTGGGATGCATCCGACGATGATGCAGGGTCCGGGAATGGGGATGCACCCTGGCATGGCCCCACATCCAGCAATGGGAATGACACCGGGCCACCCGGGCATGATGGCGCCCCAGGCACATGGGATGCACCCGGCGATGGGAGCTCCCGGCATGCACCCGGCCGCAGCCCATCCCGCGATGGCACATGGCGGGATGCACCCGGCGATGGGCCCCCGCCCGCTTCCTCCGGGCATGCCGATGCCGGCACCAGCCCACGGGCAGGCACCGGCCAACATCGCCATGGTCGGCCCGGACGGGCGCATCCATCCGAGCCAGCTCCCGGCACGGAGCGCCGAGCGCTCGGTCATGGGCACCATCGTCCGACATGCCGGGATCGGCGCCGCTGCAGGCCTGGCAGGCGGTCTCGTCCTGCCATTCATCGGCGCCCTGCCCGCAGCGATCGTCGGCGCAGTGGCAGGCGCAGGAGTGGGCTTCATGCGGGCCCGCAGCGCTGCGGCACAGGCCGCCGAGTCCGTAGCTCACCTGCGGGCCGCTGAGGCCGAGGCGTCAGCCGACGGGGCAGCACCCGCGCCGAAGCCGGCAGCACGCCCTGCCAAGCGCAACGGTGGATCCACGAACCGCCCCGCGGCGAAATCGGGCGGAAGCCGCACGGCCCGCCCCCAGCCCGACGCACGTCCTGCGTCGTCACGGGCTACCGTCACGGTCCGCAGTGGTGACACCCTGTCGAAGATCGCCGCAGCCCACGACACCACCGTCCAGAAGCTG
>SKUG01000054.1 GCA_007122215.1 Thermoleophilia bacterium
CCACCGGCGTCGCTTCGTCCCGCGCGCGGACGATGACCTCGCCTACGTTGCGGCTCATTGCGAGTTCCCGCTCATGGCGTCACGTGAGGCTCGATGTGCTGCACGATCCGACGTGCCACGAGCCCGTCGAGGAATGCCCGGTAGGAGCGCGGGACACCCACCGCGTCGGTCTGCTCGACGAAGAGCAGGGTCACGTTGATGTCCTCCGACATGCCAGCGGCATAGCCCAGGAGGGCGATCGAGCTCTCATCGAGCGCCTGGGCATCGTCGATCGCCATCAGGACCGGGCCCTGCGCGGCCTGCTCCTCGAGGTACTGCACGAGGGCGATGCCCACGCTGTCCGGGTCATCGGTTCCGCTGCTTGCCAGCGCGTTGAAGGCGGGGGCAAAGCCGGGAAGCGCCTCAAGCCAGGGCTGGTAGGGCGTGGTCAGGGCACCGGCGCGGCCGCGCGCGATCGCAACCGTGAACCCACGCTCGCCAGCCCGGGCAACCGCGTCGTCGAGGAGGGTTGTCTTGCCGCGGCCCGATGGCCCGGCGAACCAGACCAGCCGCTGGCCGTCGTCTCCTGGCCCGATGGCCAGCTCGAGCTGGCCGCGTTCACGGTCGCGGCCGATGATCACGCGTTCGTCCCCCACGGGAATCCTTCCCACACGGACGCCATGGCAGCGCACTCCACACATGCGGCTGCCGCGTCCTCCACTCGTCCCGTTCCAGCGTAGGACGGATGTGGCCGACACGTCAACGCTTCACCGGGCCGCGGGCAGGGCCACGGCGATGCAGGATCAGGCGCTCGCGCGGTCGGCGAGGGCACCCTCGAGGTAGTCGACGATGCCCTGCACGGGCTCACCCGGGGTGAAGACCTCGGCAATGCCGCGGCTGCGAAGCTCATCTGCATCGGCGCGGGGGATGGTGCCGCCCACGACCACCAGCACGTCCGCTGCGCCCTCGGCCTGGAGCAGCTCCTGGATGCGCGGCACGAGCGTCATGTGGGCGCCGGAGAGGATGGAGATGCCCACCGCGTGGGCGTCCTCCTGGATGGCGGTCTCGACGATCTGCTCGGGCGTCTGGTGCAGCCCGGTGTAGATCACCTCCATGCCCGCATCGCGCAGGGCACGGGCGATGATCTTGGCGCCGCGGTCATGACCGTCGAGGCCGGGCTTTGCGATGACGACTCGGATCTTGCCTGCCATGCCGCCATCCTACCGCGCTCGGGCGGCGTCCGGGAGGGCATGCGCTGATGCTCAGAACACCGGCGTCTCGGTCCAGGTGCCGTAGACGTCCTTGAGCCGGCGGACGATCTCGCCCTCGCTGACCATCGCCTCGGCGCAGTCCACGAGCAGCGGCATCATGTTCACGGAGCCGTCGCGAGCGGCAGCCTCGAGGCGGTCGAGCTGCGCTGCCACCGTGGCGGCGTCCCGCTCGCTGCGGACCTCGCCCAGGCGCCGGACCTGCTCGGTCTCGATCGCCGGGTCGATGCGCAGGATCGGCGGCTCGACCTCGTCCTCGTTGGCGTAGGCGTTGACCCCGACGATCTTCCGCTCGCCGCGCTCGACCTCCTGCTGGTAGCGGAAGCTCGCCTCGGCGATCTCGGCCATCTGGTAGTTCTGCTTGACGGCCTCGACCGTGCCGCCGAGCTCCTCGATCCGCCGGAAGTACTCCCACGCCTCCGACTCGATCTGGCGGGTCATCTCCTCCACGTGGTACGAGCCGCCGAGCGGATCGATGCTGCTCGCCACGCCCGTCTCCTCGAGCAGGACCTGCTGGGTGCGCAGCGCGACCTGCACGGCCTCCTCGGTGGGCAGCGCGAGGGCCTCGTCGTAGGAGTTGGTGTGCAGCGACTGGCAGCCCCCGAGCACGGCCGCCAGGGCCTCGATGGCGGTGCGGGCGATGTTGTTGAGGGGCTGCTGGGCGGTCAGCGAGACGCCGGCGGTCTGGCAGTGGAAGCGGCACAGCAGCGACTTCGGGTCCTGCGCGCCGTAGCGGTCGCGCATCACGGTGGCCCAGATCCGCCTCGCGGCGCGCAGCTTGGCGATCTCCTCGAAGAAGTCGATGTGGACGTTGAAGAAGAACGACAGCCGCGGGGCGAAGGCGTCCACGTCGAGGCCGCGCTCGATGGCGTGCTCGACGTAGGCGAAGCCGTTGCTGAGCGTGAAGGCGAGCTCCTGTGCCGCGGTCGAGCCTGCCTCGCGGATGTGGTAGCCGGAGATCGACACCGGGTGCCAGCGCGGCATCTGTGCCGTGCAGTACTCGATCATGTCGGTGACGAGCTTCATGCTCGGATCCGGCGGGAAGAGCCACTCCTTCTGGGCGATGTACTCCTTGAGGATGTCGGTCTGGACGGTGCCTGACAGGCGGGCGAGGTCCACGCCGCGACGCCGCGCCAGCGCCGCGTAGAAGGCCAGCAGGATCGGCGCCGGGCCGTTGATGGTCATCGACGTGGAGATGTCAGCGAGGTCGATGCCCGCAAACAGCCGCTCCATGTCCGCCAGCGTGTCGATCGCCACGCCCTCGCGGCCGACCTCACCCAGCGAGTGTGCATCATCCGAGTCGTAGCCCATGAGCGTCGGCATGTCGAACGCCACCGACAGGCCGTGCTGGCCGTTGCGCAGCAGGTAGTGGAATCGCTCGTTGGTGTCGTCGGCCGAGCCGAAGCCCGCGAACTGGCGCTGGGTCCATGGCTTGCCACGGTACATCGTCGGGTACACCCCACGCGTGTACGGGAACTGTCCCGGGTAGCCGAGGTCGCGCTCGTAGTCGATGCCTGCCGACTCGGGCGTCGACAGCCGCGGGACGTAGGAGCCGGACATCGTCGTGAAGGTCGCGGTGCGATCGGCTCCCGTCGCGACCGCCTGCTGCCACTGCTGCTCGGCAGCGCCCGCGGGCTCGTCGGTGTCGGCTCGGTGACGCGTGCTGAGGCCTGGGTGGGTGGTGTCCATGGCCGGATTCTCGCAGATGGACGCGGGGATCGGGGAAGCCCCGCCCTACCATGGCGCACGCGCACGATCGTGGCTGCACCGCGGCGCAGCGCCGAAAGTCCTAGAACTCGATGCCGCGCCGTGCCGGGATGTCGGCCTCGTAGAAGTGCTTGATGCAGCGCACCTCGCTGACCAGGTCGGCGGCCTCCATCAGCTCGGGCGGGGCGTCCCGCCCGGTGCAGACGACCTCGACGTGCTCGGGGCGGGCCTCGAGCAGCTCGAGCACGTCGGCGAGCTCCACGAGGCCCAGGGCGAGCGCGACGTTGACCTCGTCGAGCACCACGACCATGTACTCCCCGCCCTGGATCGCATCCCGGGCGGCTGCCAGCCCGGCCTGGGCGGCCTCGATGTCCTCCGGTGCCGGGTTGGAGGGGTCGACGAATCCCGGGCGGCCCGCGAGCTGCCAGTCGATCAGGTCCTCGAAGCGCTCGCGGATCATCCGCAGCTCGCCGTAGTTGGGGTCGCCCTTCATGAAGCTGATGATCGAGCAGCGGTGCCCGTAGCCGGTGGCGCGGA
>SKUG01000251.1 GCA_007122215.1 Thermoleophilia bacterium
CCGCGGCCGAGGCGGGGCAGGGCCAGCGCGGCACCGGCCGCCCCCAGCCAGAGCACCGCCACGAGCGACATCGACGTTGCCGGCGCCGCTCCGGCGCCCACGACCTCCCGCACCGCTGCCGTGAGCGGCAGCGTCAGCGCATACAGCGCCGCCGCGGCACCTGCCGGAAGCATCACCCGCTCGACCGCCACGGGAGCGAGCCCCTGGCTGCGCTGCCACAGCGGCCCGGCCGCAACGCCGGCAGCGAGCACGAGCCACGACCAGGCAGTGGCCTGCCACGCCGGATCGGTTGCATACAGCTCGCCGAGGGGGCCGTCGCTGACCATCACCTGCCCGAACGCCACGAGCAGCACCAGCGGCGCTGCGATCCCCGCTGCGGGCGAGTCGGTCTCGCGGAAGACCCACCACAGCCCGAGCGCCTGGGCGACCATCCACGCCGCAATCCCGGGCAGCTCGATCGCCGCGGCGAGCGTCCAGGCAGCGGTGCCGGCTGCCAGCACCACCAGCAGCCACCCGGCGAGCCCTGCGCCCGGACGCAGGATCCGGACCGCACCGCCAGCCGCTGCCTGCACCAGCGCAAAGCCCGCCAGCGCCAGCCAGGTCGGGACCTCGGCCACGCCGGCGCGATCGAGTGCGAGCGCGCCCAGCACCACCGTGGCGTTGGCTGCGGCAACGGCGGTGGCGAGGTGGCTCGTGCCGATGCTGTTGGAATCGGTGAGCAGCGCCCGGCCGAGCGCGCCGGCCATCGTGATCGCCCACCACGATGCCACCACCACCAGCACGAGCACGAGCTCGCCCGCGCCGGGCGCGTGCGCGGCGGCCTCGGCGAGCGGCACCGCCGGCATCCGGAAGCTGTCGAAGATCCACTGGTGCAGCTGCGGGAAGGTCAGCACCACCCCGGTGGCGGCGAGCCATCCCCAGCCGCGCACCGCGGCCACCGCCGAGCCCGCCGCGAGCGCCACGGCCAGGTAGGCCACCGCCAGCCAGCCGGTCGGCGCAGCCGTGGCCATCGGTGCCACCAGCGCCACCACGATCCCGTAGAACGCGAGCCACTGCCCGTGCCAGCGCGTCGACAGCAGCGCCACCACCAGCGCGGCGACCCCTGCGCTGAGCAGGCCCGCCTCGGGGCTGATCACCTCGTAGGTGACCGATCCCATCACCGCCCCGACCGCTACCAGCCCGGCGCCGACGCCCAGCACCACCTCGAAGACGTTGACCTCGCGCGTGCGGGCCGGCCCGTCCTGGTGCTCGCGCTCGGCACGCAGCGCACCACCGGCCATGAAGGCCACGCCTGCGCCCATCACCAGCAGCACCCGCTGGGTGTCGCTGATCCAGCCCAGCGCCCACGCTAGCGACAGCAGGGTGAAGGCGCTGATCACCACGAACAGCCCGCCGATGGTGGCGAGCATGTTCTGGGGGGTGAGGAGGGCGCCGATGCCAGCGCTGGCCGGGGCCGGGGCAGGCGCCGGGTCCGGGGGCTCCTCGATTCGTGGCGCTGGAGGGGCCGGCGCCGATGCTGGTGGGTCGGGCGCATCGGGGGCGGCTTCGGGAGCATCGGGGGCGGCTTCGGTGGCAGCTGGGGGTGCCGCCTCGGCCGGCTGGGCTGCAGGGGGCGTCGACTGGGCCGGCACGGCTGCGGGTGGTGCCCGCCGCTCGCCGCCGTCTCGCTCGAGCCGCTCGAGCCGGCGCTTGAGCAGCGCGACCTCACCCATCAGCCGGCGCGCATCGAGCAGCGCCAGGATCGAGATCGCCACCGCGACCAACAGCGCGGCGCTCACCAGCATCAGCAGGATGGCCGTGTCATCGCTCATGGCGAGGTGGTCCGATGTCGATCGCGGGGCAGCACCTGTCCCCGGCCTACCCGACCTGCTGCCCCGGCAACCTGAACCTGCTGGAAATGCGAACCGCCGATACGCTCAGCGGTCGGGCCCGGGAGCTTCCCCTGGCAGGTGCGTGCCCCTACGTGATCCGCTGCTGGGCCAGGAGCTCGTCCCGGAACTCGTAGTGGTGCAGGAGGGTGTCGACCTGCATGTCGGTGGGATCGTTGACCTCGCCGTAGGCCAGGCTGTGGATCTCTGCTGGCATGGTCGCATCGCCGGGGGCGAAGGTGTGCCACGGGTGCACGGTGGAGCCCTCCGGGAAGAACTCCAGGAGCCCCTCGGGGATGGTGTCGTCCAGGGCGCGCAGCTCCTCGGGGATCGGCTCGGCGTCCAGCCAGGAGGGGCGCATCACCAGCTCGGTGGCATCGGGACCGACGATGTCCATCAGCTGCACCTCGCGCGGGGCGACCTGGCGCAGCTGCTGCGCATCGCCGGTGCCGATCGACGGGTCCAGGCTCACGACGTGGAAGGAGATGGTGTCAATGTCGGGGCGGTCGGTGCCCGGGATGAGCTGCATGTGTGCGACGACCGCATGGGTGCGGCCTGTCTGGCGTGAGAGCCGCTCGGCGACCTCGCGGGCCAGTCCGTGCTCGCTGGCTGCGGCATGGACCTCGGCGACGGTGATCGGCACCGGAGCGGCACTGCCTGGCGTGATCAGCCCAGCGACCGGATCGCCGGCCTGCATGACCGGGGCGACCATGCGCGCAGCCTCGGTGTAGGGCCTGCCGGGGCCGGCCGGCTCGGACGGCCCCGCTGCGGGCTCGGGCAGGGGCGCACCGACAGGCACGGGCGCCGCTGCCGGCGATGCGGGCAGGGCAGGCAGGGCAGGCATGCCACCGCCGCCCTGGATGCCAGCCAGCATCACCCGCAGCTCATCGAGCACCTGTCGGGACCGGGCGGGCAGCAGGGGCACCCGCAGCGGTGGTCGGGGGCTGGCCGGGGGTGGTGGCAGCGAGGGTGGGGCCTACCTGCATGATCGTCCTTCTGGTCCGGTCATCACGACCGGAACACCCCCATCGACCAGCGTACCCTTGCCCGGCAGGCTCGTCAACCCGCCTACCCCACCGATGCGAGCTCGCGCGGGGTTGGCCACGGGTTCGCCACGCATGGGCGGGTGAACTTCGACTGCTGCATCATCACCGGCGCGAGCTCGCCGCTGCTGCCACAGCTGTAGTGGTCAAAGCCGATGAAGTGCCCGAACTCGTGGTTGATGAGGTAGGTGCGGTACTCGCCGAGCGCGCCGGGGTAGGCCAGCGCGCCGGTCTGCCAGCGGAAGTAGTTGATCACCACGCGGTCCTCGACCCGGCAGGAGTAGATGCGCTGGGTCGACAGCGGCTGGCAGAGCGTGTCGGTGGTGGCGGGGCTGGCGAGCAGCACCCGGGCCTGTCCGCCGCCCGGGACGCGCTGCAGGCGGATGCGGCCCGTGCCCGTCCAGCCGCGGGCATCGAACAGCACCGACTCCACGCTGCGGGCGAAGGCGTCGGCGCTGGGCCCCAGGCCTGCCTCGACCTCCACCGTGAAGGTCACCAGCCGCCCGCCGCTGCCAGCCACGCGGCTCGTGCCCGCCGCGGTGCTGAACTGGCCGGGGGCCGAGCTCGC
>SKUG01000123.1 GCA_007122215.1 Thermoleophilia bacterium
CATCCCGGCGCTGCGGGTGGGGCTGGGATGCACGGATGCCCGGCTCACCGAGGATGGGGGCGACGGCCCGGGATACGAGGGTGACCCCACCGAGGGTGCCCTGCTGGTGGCGGCGGCACGGCTCGGACTCGATGCGGACGCCGCTGGGGTTGGACGCCGCCTGGACACGGTTCCCTTTGACAGCGCACACCGCTTCATGGCCACCCTCCACGAGCATCCCGAGGACGGTCAGGAGCTCCTGGTCAAGGGTGCCGTCGAGGCCGTGATCGAGCGCTGCACGACGATGCTCGGCGATGATGCCCGACCGGTGCCGCTCGATGCCGATGCGGTCCATGCCGTCGTCGATGCGATGGGAGCCGATGGCCTGCGGGTGCTGGCCATGGCGCGGCGTGGTGGCACCGTGGTGTCGGGGGACGGCCAGCTCGGTCACGACCACGTCGGGGATGCCTGCCTGGTCGGGCTCATGGGGATCGAGGATCCGCCCCGCCCCGAGTCGGCCCCGGCGATCGAGCGCTGCCGCCGTGCCGGGATCGCCGTGACGATGATCACCGGCGACCACCCCACCACCGCGGCTGCGATCGCTCGGCAGATCGGACTGGTCGAGGACCCGACCCCCACGGTGGTCAGCGGGGCCGAGCTGTCTCGGCTCGAGGATGACGAGCTCGTCGACGTCGTGGCGGACACGCGGGTCTTCGCGCGGGTGAGCGCCCGACAGAAGCTGCGGCTCGTGCGCGCCCTGCAGGAGCGCGGGGAGGTCGTCGCCATGACCGGGGACGGGGTCAACGACGCCCCGGCCCTGCGCCGTGCCGACATCGGGGTGGCGATGGGGCGCTCGGGCACCGACGTCGCCCGCCAGGCCAGCGACATGGTCCTCACCGATGACAACTTCGCGACGATCGCCGGCGCCGTGGCCGAGGGCCGGCACGTCTTCGACAACATCCGCAAGTTCGTGGTGTTCGTGCTGCCGACCAACGTCGGCCAGGCGCTGGTCGTGCTCGTGGCGGTGCTCGCCAACACCACCCTGCCGATCTCGGCGCTGCAGGTGCTGTGGGTCAACATGGTGACGGCGATCCTGCTCGGCCTCGGCCTGGCCTGGGAGGTTGCCGAGCCCCGCAGCATGGAGCGTCCCCCGCGGCGCCTGACGGCGCCCATGCTCGGGCCGGTGCTCGTGGCACGGGTCGTGCTCGTCGGGCTGGCGCTCGTTGCTGCCACCTACGCCACCTTCCACTGGATGCTGGCCACCGGGGCAGGCGTCGAGGTCGCGCGCACGACGGCCGTGAACACGCTGATGGCCGCGCAGGCTGCCTACCTCATCTCCTGCCGCACCCTGCGGCGTCCCCTGCGCGAGGTCGGTCTCTTCAGCAACCGCTGGCTGCTGGTGGGGATCCTCGCCATGGTCGTCGTGCAGCTCGCGCTCACCTACCTGCCCGCGATGCATGCGCTCTTCGACACCGCCCCCCTGCCGGCGGCCGCGTGGCCGCCCGTGCTGCTGGCCGGCGCCGTCGTCGGGCTGCTGGCGGCGCTCGAGAAGCGCCTCACCCGAAACTGCGTGACGCCCTGATCCCGGCGTGGTGCGCGGGTGCGGTATGGTCGCCGTGCAGACACGCCCCGCAGACGACCCCGAGGAGACCATGATGTCGCATCCGACCACCGCCCCCAGCCCTGCCCAGTTCGCGCCCGACATGCTCGAGGGACGCGTGGCCATCGTCACCGGTGGCAGCTCGGGCATCGGTCGTGCGACCTGTGAGCTCCTTGCCGGCTGCGGAGCCCGGGTCGTGGTCGCCGACATCAGCGAGGACCTCGGCCAGGAGGTCGCGAACGGCCTCACCTCCGCGGGTGCCGAGGCCACCTTCATCCGCACCGACGTCTCGGATCCTGCCCAGGTCGAGCGCCTGGTCCAGGAGACCGTGGGCTCCTGGGGCACCGTGGACATCGCCTTCAACAACGCCGGCATCGAGGGTTCCCAGGCGCCGATGGCCGAGAGCTCGCTCGAGAACTGGAACCGGGTGATCGCCACCAACCTGACCAGCGTCTACACCGCGATGAAGGCCCAGCTGGCCGTGATGCTCGAGCGCGGCTCGGGCTCGATCATCAACTGTGCCTCGGTAGCCGGCCTGGTCGGCTTCCCCGGGGTGCCTGCATACGTCGCCTCCAAGCACGGAGTCGTCGGCCTGACCAAGGCAGCTGCCCTCGACCATGGCGCCAGCGGCGTGCGCATCAACGCCGTCTGCCCCGGCGTGATCAAGACGCCGATGGTCGACCGCTTCACCCACGGAGACCCGGAGGCCGAGGCCGGGATGGCGATGATGGCCCCGATGGAGCGGGTGGGCGAGCCGCTGGAGATCGCGACGATGGTCGCGTGGCTGGCGTCCGATGCCGCATCGTTCGTGACGGGCCAGGCCTGGGCCGTGGACGGCGGGTTCACGACCCGCTGAGGAGCCTGCGAGGTGGGCCGTACTGGGCTCGAACCAGTGACCCCCAGCGTGTGATGCTGGTGCTCTCCCAACTGAGCTAACGGCCCCGCAACGGCGAAGTGTACCAGCCAGCCGCGCCGCTGGCATCCGCGTCCGATCGGGCACGCATCCGGTGCCAATTCGTACGCGCATCGCCGTGCGCACGCACATCCACTCCCGCCGCTGGCATCCGCGTCTGATCGGGCACATATGCGGTGCCAATTCGTACGCGGATTGCGGCACGGGAGCGCCCCCGGAACAACCGCGTACGATCGGGCATGCATCCGGTGCCATTTCGTACGCGCATCGAGGGACGGCGCGGTGCTGCCTAGCGGTGGCTGCCGGCCCAGCTGCCGACCGGGGCGAGGTCGATGCGTCCGCCGAGCTCGTCGATCCGCTCGATCGCGACCCGGAGGGTGTCGCCGATGCGCAGGCGTCGCCTGCTGCGGCTCGCGACCATCGAGAGCCCGTCATCGGCGAGCTCGACACGCTCCTGGCCTGCGAGCAGCCGTGCCGGCACGAACCCCTCGAAGACCTCCTCGAAGCGCACGAACGCACCGGCGCCGACCAGGCCAACCACCTCGCCCACCTGCTCGATGGCATCGCTGCCCCCTGCCAGGCGGTCCATCCAGCGATCGTGCGCCAGCGCCGCGAGGCAGATCCGCTCGGCGATGCGCTCGAGTCGCACCACGGAAAGCTCCACCGCCGACACGTGGGCTGCGACCTCCGCCAGCTCGTCTCCTGTCGGGGGGCGCTGGCCTGCGTCGCTGCCGATCGCCTGGCCGATGCTGCGATGGACGACCAGGTCGGGGTAGCGACGGATGGGCGAGGTCGAGTGGGCGTACGCGTCCACTGCCAGCCCCGAGTGCACCCCGGCATGTGCCCGGTAGGTCGCACGCTGCAGGCCCCGCAGGAGCCGCTGGCTCGCCGTTCGCATGCCCGGCTCGCCGGCGCGTGCACGCTCGGCCAGCATCCGGGCGGTTGCCGCTGCGGCACGGGCGGCATCGCTGCCGCTGGCCTCCTCG
>SKUG01000081.1 GCA_007122215.1 Thermoleophilia bacterium
CGAGCGGATCGTGGAGCTGGCACGGATCGCCGGCAGGCCCGTCGCGAGCCCGGACGATGCACGGGAGATCCTCGGGGTCGGCTGAGCCGGCGATGCCCGGTCGGACAGGGCACGTGCGGGGCGCGGGGATTCCCTGGGGTCAGCGCATGGCTGCCGGGGCCGCTGCCTCAGGTACGGCTTGCGACGGCATCCGGAGTGGCGGTGTGGTGGCCAGGACCAGCTCGCGGAGCTCGGCGGCGGCAGCCAGGACCTCCGCGGGGCGCTCCCAGTGGGGGAGGTGCCCGCACTGCTCCAGCCGGGTGACCACGCAGCCTGGCAGCTCGGCCTCGAGCACGTCTGCGGTGCGCAGGGGCAGCAGGCGATCCTCGACTCCCCAGACCACCCTCGTGGGTACCCCGATTCGCCCGAGGTCGTCCACCAGTCCCGTGCCGATGACCTCCTGGCGGGCCTGGAGGGTGGAGCGTGCGTGCCCGACCCAGCCGCACAGCCAGGCAGCGGAGCGGGCATCGAGGACCGTCGGGTCATGCACGACGCGGGCGAGGACCTGCTCACGCAGGCGCGCGCTGCGCAGCAGGGCGCTGCCGTTGGTACGCACGAACATCCGCCACATGCGATGGCCTGCGTGGTGGCGGCGTCGCAGCTGGCGCGGCTGGCCGGCGACGACGCCGGCCGGCGACAGCAGCAGCATCCCGTCGACCTCGTTCGGATGGTCGACGGCAAGCTGCAGGGCAACGGCACCGCCGAGCGAGTGGCCGCAGACCAGGCGCGGCCCGCGGGCGTGTCGTGCCGCTGCGGCAGCGACGGCGGTGGCTGCCTCGTGCATGGTCCAGCGGCCGTAGGGGCGGGGTGATCCGCCGAAGCCGGGCAGGTCCACGGCGACCACCCGGAAGCGCTCGGTGAGCGTGCCGAGGATTGGCTTCCAGTTCTGCCAGCTGCCGCCCAGACCGTGGACGAGCACCAGCGTTGGTCCATCGTCGCGTCCGATGGTCACGGTGTTGAGGGGGACTCCCACGAAGGTCAGGTTAGCAGCCACGCGCACCTGCAGGCGTGCAACGCGCCAGTGCGCATGGGCCGACACCCGGGGGACGAGGCCGTGCCTGCTCCATGCGTTGCCGTGGGTGGCCGGCACGACGGGATGCATGCAGACGGGACGTGGGACATGGCTGCAGTGACGGCAATCGATGCGTCGGTTCGCGCGCAGGGCGCGCCAGCCGGCGCGGACGCCAGCCTCGGGACGGGAAGCAGCGATCCGCTCGCGGGCGCGGACCACCCGCCCGGATGTGCGCACTGCGCGGCCCGGCAGGCAGGTGGCAGCGTCCGTGGTGCTGCCTGGATGCCTGCGGCAACGGCCGGTGCGGTGGGCCTGCACTGGGCAGCACGCCATGGGCTCATCGGACAGGCTGCAGCCGTGCTCGTGCCGACGGCCGGCAGCGCGCCGGCAGCAGGCGCCCGGCCCCTGGCAGCGAGGTCTCCGGCACACATCGGCCGGGTCGCGCTGCGGATGGCAGCAACGACCACGGTCATCGCTGGCGGCTGGACGGGGCTCACCACGCTCCTCAACCGCTCGCTCCCGCGGGAGGACCCCAGCCCGCAGCGAGATGCATCCTTCGGCCAGGCGATCGGGGAGCTCCAGGCTACCACTGCCGGCGCCGGGATCGCCGGGTACCTGGAGGACAACCGGGCCCGCATCAACCTCCTGCCGAGCGATCGCTACGAGGAGGCGCTGCCGGCATTCAGCGCCGGCGCCTACCTTCCCCGCTCACGGCAGGTGTACGTGCGTGAGGAGTACGTTGCCATGCCCGCGGTGGGAGCGCTGCTGCTTGCCCACGAGGGCCAGCACATGCGCTACAACTCCAATACCCCGACGATGTTCGCACGGTCGGGCGCGAACATGGCCCTCGGTATGCTCGACGGCGTCCGTGCCGGGCTGCGTGGGGAGAATCCCGTCACCGGGGCGGTGGAGGGGTATCGGATGCGGCACTGGATCACCGATGAAGCGCTGGCCTACCACCTCGAGGCGAGCATCGCCCACGAGATGGGCGTGCGCACCTTCTCGCTGCCGGTGCAGGACGCCCAGGGCCGCCCGCGCAGCCTCGACGAGATCGCCGAGGTGGTCGCTGCCCGTGAGGGCTACCAGTTCCGCGGTGCCCAACGGCTCGCGATGTCCTCGGCACTGGGCCTGGCCGGCGGCTACCTGGGGGTGGGGGCGATCACCGGCACGGCACGACGGGTTGCCCCGGGGTCGGTCATCGCACGCAGGCCATCACTGGTCTCGGCGGCTGCCACGGCCCTGGTCGGCGCGGCCGTCGTGGCCGACCAGCGGGCCAACGGGAGCCGGCGCCGCTGATGGACCTGCGGCCCGGGCGATTGCGCTGTTGCCAGCTCGTGCAGCGAGGCCGCCACGTGGCGGCAGCCGTGGTGTTCGACGGCGGGCACGTGCTGCCGATCGCTGACGGGCGCAGGTGGCACCACCTGGTTGGCGACCTCGTCCTGGTCGATGCCGATGCCCGGCGCGGGCACGTTCGCTGCCACCTCGGGCCCGTGCGCAGCATCCGGGCGACCATGCAGGGCCTGCTCGCCGAGCACGGACGGATCGACGCGGACGACCCCCTGCTGCAGGCCGGCGACCTCGATGGTGCGCTCGCGGGCGAGTCCCTCGCCAGCGGCATCGCACCGGGGATTCCGGATGCCCGCGCGCGCTCCGACCTGCGCAGCCTCCCCACCGTCGCGATCGACCCTGCCGATGCCCGCGACCGTGACGATGCGCTCTCGCTCGAGCAGCTCGACGATGCAGGCGGGGCTGGGCGCTGGCGGCTGCACGTCCACATCGCCGACGTCGCGGCCTACGTGCAGCCCGGCAGCGGCATCGATCGGCGCGCCGAGGCCCTTGCGATGACCACCTACCTGCCGGGGACACATGCGCCGATGCTGCCCGAGCAGCTGGCGGCCGGCGCATGCAGCCTCCACCCCGGGGAGGACCGAGCCGCGTTCACCTTCGAGCTGGTGATCGATGCCGATGGTGGCATCCGCTCCTTCCGGGCGCGGCGCAGCATCGTGCGGGTGGATCGTGCGCTGAGCTACGAGCGCGCCGAGGAGCTGCTCGCCCGTGGCCAGGATCCGCTGCTGGGTGGGCTCGACGAGCTGGCCCGTGCCCGTGCCGCGCGGCGCCGGGCGGCGGGCTCGCTCGAGCTCGAGCTGCCCGAGGTGAAGGTCCGGATCGAGGATGACCGCCCGGTGGAGGCACGGCTGCGACGCCAGGGGCGGGCCCACGCCCTCGTCGAGGAGGCCATGGTCGCCGCGAACGTCGCGGTCGGACGGATGCTGGAACGCCGCCAGGCAGTCGGGATCTGGCGCTGCCACGACCACCCCGAGCCCGCGTCGGTGATCGCGGTCCTCGAGGAGCTGGCCACGGCCGGCCTGCCCGTGGCATCCCTGGGCGAGGAGGCCAGCGGCAGC
>SKUG01000148.1 GCA_007122215.1 Thermoleophilia bacterium
CGCGGGGGTCTCGGTCGGCGGGGCTGCACGGCTCGGGCCGGGACGCATCGGGGTGGACCTGCGTGCGGGGGCAGCGCTCGGCGTGGGCGCGGCGCTGGATGCGGGCGTCGAGCTGGATGCGCGCGAGCTTGCACGACGGGTGCAGGCCGTTGCGGTGGCAGCCGCGGCGGCAGCACGCTCCCACGCACTGACCCCACGCGTATCGCCGCGACCCAGGCACACGCGTCGCGGGCGCCCCTCCCCGACAGGTTCCACCATCGACCCACCGAGACGGAGGCCGTGATGCACGCCCCACCCACCAGCCACCTCCGACGCCGGGCCCACACCCATGCCCGAGCCATCGAGCCACGGCCACCGCGCCGGGCTCGTCGCCTGCGCCGCGGGATTCCCCAGCTCCTGAGCGCGTGCATCGCCGCTGCCCTGGTGGCGCTGGGCATCCAGTGGTGGATGGACTCCCCAGCTGCGGGAAGCGGCGACCTGGCCTCGGCCGTGGCCGTGCCCGAGGGGTGGGGGCAGATGGATCCGGTACAGCTGGACGCAGGCGATGCGCCGATGGTGGGCTGGACGTCCCCGGATGCATCGACGTCGGTCACCGCAACCAGGGCACCGTCCCACCCAGACGGCCCGCGGGCAGCAGCAGATGCCGCCCTGCCCCTGCTCAAGGACGAGCTGGGAGCGCTGGATGGGGTCGAGGTCCGCGAGCTCGCCAGCGGGCAGGTGCTGCTCACCGCTGCGATCCGCGACGCCGGCGGGCTCGGCCTCGCCCAGCTCTGGATCCCCGATGGCAGCGAGGACGACCTCGTGATCACCGCCGCAGCACCGGATCCGCAGTCAGCCGCGGCAGCGGCGCAGGAGTTCCAGCCACGCAGGGGCTGAGCTCGTGCGCAGGCGATCGGCGCGAGCGGTCCCCCCTGGAACTGGCCTGCCATGCTGCTCGCAGCAGATGGTGTCCGGGCTGCCCGTCACGTGAGCTGGGCCCGCAGGAAGCCCACGGCAAAGAGCCGGCACCAGACCCAGACCTCGTCGTAGCGCTCGAGGTCCACGTCGGCCGGCACCTCGTACTGCTGGTTGCCGCTGGTTCCCTTGAGGTCGCCGAGGTTGACGTGCTCGGTGACGTCCCGGTCGGACTCCGGGCTGCCGGCCACGAGGTAGACGAAGAGGTCTGGCCCTGAGCTGACCTCGAAGTCGGCGAAGGTCACCACGTGCGAGCCGTCCTCGAGCCGTACCAGGCTGGCAGTGCCGGATCCGGAGTACTTGCCGCGCGGCTCGAAGCTGCCGTCGGCCACCAGCACGGGCCCTGCAGGTTCGGGCTGGGCGGCACCGTCACCGGGATCGCCTGATGCGGCAGCCTGCCCCGCGCCACCCTGGGTGTCAGCATCGGCCGGCTGGGCCGGGGCATCGTCCATTCGGCGTTCGGCCACGACGATCTCCTCGTCCACCGCCGTCGGACGCGACATCCAGCCCATCACGGCGAGCAGCGCGATGCTCGTGCCGAGCACGGTCGCGATCGCGACCCGCCGCAGTCGGGGCTGGGCGCGGGTCCCACGCACGATGAACGCGAGCAGCACGAGGTTGGCGATGCCGAAGGAGACCATGTGCTGCACGAGGTCCGGTGCCAGCCAACCGGTTGCCCAGAACACCGCAACCACCGCGACCACCACGCTGGCTGCAACGCCCACGACTGCGCCGGTGCTTGGCGGGGGCACGCGACCGGGCGGACCATCAGCAGCAGTCGCACCTTCCTGGTCCTGGCTCACCTGGGTCATCGTTGCCTCCCGTGGATGCGACCGCACCGCAGGGAGGGTCGCCCCCCGGCGGTCTCCCGGTGACGCTACCCGGCACACATCCGAAGCAACCGGCGCACAGCCTGCGGCTGCCCCATCCGCGTACGAAATGGCACCACATACGTGCCCGAACGCACACGGATCGAGCCCGCTCCCCTCGCCCGGGAAATACGCGTACGAAATGACACCACATACGTGCCCGAACGTACGCGAATCGAGCCCGCTCCACCCGCACGCCCGTACTTTCGCTTACCCATGCACCAACTGCGTGCGCGTGCGGCGTGCGCGTGCGAACTGCATGCGCGTACGAAATGGCACCACATGCGTGCCGGAACGTACGCGGGTGCCGCCACTGGGCCTCGCCCGGGGCGTGCGCGTACGAAATGGCACCAGATGCGTGCCGGAACGTACGCGGATCGGGGGCCGCGCGCACTGGGCGCGGCCCCGCCCGGTACCTATACTGTCGGCAGCAGCGGGACGGGCACAGGGGCCCGCGCGATCAGGGGAGCGAGCCGTGGACGACACCGCCCAGCATGCAGCCAGCAGCGAGGTCGACGCCGGCCGGCACTTCCAGGAGGTGGCCGCGAGCCGCCGCGCGGATGCCGCTGCCGGGCGCTGGCAGCGGCTGCTCGTGGAGCAGGATGGGCCGCGGCTGACGGTGACGATCAACCGTCCCGAGGTCTACAACTGCTTCGACTACCTCACGCTGCTCGAGCTCAACGACGCGCTGCTCGATGCGGCCCGCAGCACCGACGTGCACGTCGTGGTGCTCACCGGTGCCGGCGACCGCGCGTTCTGCACGGGCGCCGACCTCAAGGAGCAGCACCAGGTGCTCGCGCCCAACCCGCAGCACTACTACACGTGGATGGGCGCGTTCATCGACGTGCACGAGCGGCTGCGCAACATCGGCAAGCCCACCATCGCCCGGCTCAACGGCATCACCGTCGGCGGCGGCAACGAGTTCAACATGGCATGCGACCTCGCGATCGCGACCGAGGACGTCTACATCCGCCAGGTCGGCACCGCCCACGGCAGCGTGCCCGCCGGGGGCGCCACCCAGTGGCTGCCGCTGATGGTCGGCGACCGGCGCGCGCGGGAGATCCTCTGGCTGGGCCGCGAGGTGGATGCCCCCACCGCGCTGGAGTGGGGCCTCGTCAACGAGGTCGTGCCGGCCAGCGAGCTCGACACGGCGGTCGACCGCATGGTCGCGATCCTGCTTGCCAAGCTGCCCGAGACCCTGCGCTACACCCGCACCCAGACCAACTTCTTCAAGGACCTCGCGTGGTACCAGACCATCCACCACGCACGGGACTGGCTGACCCTGCACACCAACGCCCCCGAGGTCCACGCCGCGATCGCGGGCTTCGTCGACAAGCAGCCGATCCCCTACGACACCATCCGCGAGCGCTTCGGCACTCCGGCAGGCGCCTTCACCACCCCACCGGCAACCGCGACCACGGACACCCCATGAGCTACGAGACCATCACCACCGAGCGCGACGGCGCCATCGGCATCATCACCCTCGACCGCCCCAAGGTCCTCAACGCCCTCAACGCGCAGCTGATGGGCGATCTCGTCGATGCGCTGCAGGCCTTCGATGCGTCCGAGGACGTGCGCTGCATCGTCGTGAAGGGATCCGACCGGGCCTTCGCGGCGGGCGCCGACATCA
>SKUG01000150.1 GCA_007122215.1 Thermoleophilia bacterium
AGCGCTGGCAATCGCACGAGGAGCTGGTAGCGGCGCCCGAGGAAGTCCTCGCTGCGTGCAATCTCCTCAAACTCCATGCTCCCCGCTGGCGCAGCTGCCACTGCCCGTTCGAGGTTGTCGAAGGCGCGGTGGTCCCGGTACGGCTGCAGCAGGATGGCATCCACCTCGTACTCGTCGAGGATGGCACGCGCGGATGCGCCGTCGAGCTCCTCGGTGAAGAAGCCCGACACCTGCCCTGCGCGCTCGTCCAGCCGGTTGCCGGGGGTGTCGGGTGCGTGTCCCGAGTTGACGACATACAGGGGCGCGAGCGCAATCACCTTGTAGGCCTCGTGGGGGCGTGCGAGCACGACCGACCCTGCCGGCAGGTCGCGGATCGCCCGGTTGACTGGGCCGGCCAGCGGGCGCAGGCCGCCGATGCCGTGCGGGGATGTCCACGGGTGGTTCTGGCGATGGTCAGGGATTCGATCGTGGGCGTACCATGCGGGGTAGGGGACCAGCACCGCCAGCGTGAGCGTGGCTGCACGGATCCCGTGCCGGCGAGCGGGGGGCCCTGACGGTGCGGTACCCGGCCCACGTCGCAGCCGGCGAACCTGCACTGCCAGGAACGCTCCGCACCCAACCCCCGCCACCACCACGGCGGCATGCCGAGCCTCGGGGTGCGGGCCCACCAGTCCACCGATCCCGACGAGCAGGCCCAGCGTGCCGAGTCGGACCGTGAGGTCGCGGGGGGTATCGCCCCGTGCTGCCCAGGTCACCAGCCAGGCGATGCCGAGCATCCACGGCACGGCGAACATCGCCCGCACCGCCTGGGGCGGGCTCATCGCCTGGGCGAGCAGGTCCATCAGCCACGGCACCTGCGTGACCACCACGACCATCACCAGGGAGGTCGGACCAAACAGCCGGCCCGCCGTGGGGCGGCGCGCAGCGGCCATCATCACGAGTCCCACGAGGCCGACGATCAGCATCGCGTGGCCGTCCATGGCATGCCCGTTGAGGACGTGACCGCCCCAGACATCGGTCACGCGGTCGGCGCGGTTGATGTAGTCGACGGCACCCGCCGGGGTTCGTGGGCGACGCACCGTGGTGATCCAGGGAACCTGCAGTGCGACCGCCACGGCCCCGGCTCCGAGCACCACCGCGGCCGGGCGCAGCATGCGGGGCAGGGCCTTACGACCGCCAGCGAGCCCGGCCCCGACGACGGCTGCCACGAGCATGATTCCCAGCCAGACCACGTAGGTGTTGTGCAGCACCACCAGCAGCGCACCGAGCACTGCCAGCAGGGGCCAGCGCCGGATCGTTCCCTGGGCTCGTTCCGATCCCGCATCCAGTACCAGCGCAACGATCAGCGGCATGAGCACGGCTGAGGCCAGGAACCGTGGCTGGGATGCGAACGCAACCCCGGTGTAGTAGGGCGCGGTCATGAGGATGGAGCCCGCGATGAACGCCCACGCGCCTGCAGTCCCTGCCCATTCCCGCTGCAGGGCCACGTGTGCGAGCGTGGCCATCGCCACCGTCGCCAGTGCTGCGCCAATCACCGCGATGCCCCAGAAGGCGATCGTGCCCGGCATCCCGCTCGTGACCATGACCAGCGCCACAAGTGCCTGTCCGATCGGGATGAGGTAGCCGGGGTGGTTGGTGCCGTCTGCGAACTGCAGGGTGTTCGAGAAGCCCGGGCTGTCCAGCAGTGCCAGCTTGAGGGCCTGGCCGACGTGGTAGAAGCCGTCGCCGTCCGAGCCGAAGTCGGGACCCCAGCCAAGGGCCAGCACGGCAGCCACGAGCGCCGCGGCATACGGGCCCCACGGGATGTCCGCGGCGAGGCTGGCGGCGAACGCTGGCAGGCGTCGCTCACCGCTGGAGCCGTCTGGCCCTGCGGAATCACGCAGCAGCAGCGCAGCCATGGCGAGCCCGGCGGTTGCAATGACCATCCCCCCGAGCGGCCAGGCGATGGGCAGCTCCATCAGCAGCGACACCCCGAGCACGGGGGTCAGCAGCGCCAGGGTGAGCATGGCCGCAACCGGTGCGCTGGCGACCGCAGGCACCTGGCGCCACCAGCCGGTGACGGCGAGCAGCGAGTAGCCTGGCAGCAGCAGCCAGAGCTTCGCGATGATCGCCGCTACGGCGACGCTGGGCCAGAACTCGAACATTGCAGGGATCCTAGATGTGTACGTGCCCGTCCGGGTGCGGCACGGCCCCTCCGGTAGGATCGCCCGGTCCCCCGCCCTGAGCCCACACGGGTGCGCGCTCGGGACGCGGCGGCACAACGCGCGGCAAGGAGGCCTCGGATGCGAGGTGGCAAGCGAATAGGAGTGGTGGTCCCGGCCTTCAAGGAGGAGACCCAGATCACCACCGTGGTGGAGACGATGCCGGACTTCGTCGACGACATCATCGTCGTCGACGACTGCTCGCCGGACGACACCGCGAAGGTCACCCGTGCGCTGCAGGCGGACCACCCCACCCTGCGGCTGATCGTGCACGAGGAGAACCAGGGCGTTGGCGCTGCGATCACCACCGGCTACCTCGACGCGATCGAGCGCGGCTGCGAGGTGATCGCCGTGATGGCCGGCGACGGGCAGATGCCCCCCGACGAGCTCAGCGGGATCTGCGACCCGGTCATAAGTGGCGAGGCCGAGTACGCCAAGGCCAACCGCCTGATCGCCGGCGAGGCGTGGGAGCTCATCCCCCGCAAGCGCTACCTCGGCAACGCCGTGCTGTCGTTTTTGACCAAGGTCGCATCGGGCTACTACAACGTCGTGGACTCCCAGACGGGCTACACCGCCATCAGCGCCGAGGCGCTGAAGGCGATCGACCTCAAGGCGATGTACCCCCGCTACGGCTACCCCAACGACATGCTCGTGCGACTCAACGTCGCCCGCGCACGCGTGCGGGACGTGCCCTCACGCCCGGTATACGGGGTCGGGGAGCAGTCGAAGCTGAAGGTCCGCAAGGTGCTCTTTACGATGTCGTGGCTGCTGCTGCGACGCTTCTGGTGGCGGATGGGATCGCTCTATATCATCCGCGACTTCCACCCCCTGGTGCTCTTCTACACGCTCGGTGCGTTCCTGGCGTTCTGGGGGCTCGTGCTCGGGCTGGTGGTGACCGGCATCTGGATTGCCGGCGGGGAGGTGACCGGTGCCACCGCGGTGCTCGTGTCGCTGCTCCTGCAGTCGGGCCTTCTGCTCACGCTCTTCGGGATGCTCTTCGACTTCCAGCACAACCGCCACCTCAACCCGGACCAGTAGGGTCACGGGCACCATGTCCATGCCCGTGGGGTGCAGGCGATGACGCGGGGGCTGTACGCGCTGACGGCAGCCAACGCCGTCTACATCGTCTCGGGCTACGCGCTCACCGTCGCGCTGGCACGGATCCTCGAGCCTGCCGGGTTCGGGCTGTACGGGGTGGTCGCCGCGGTGATCACCGTGGTCAACATGGTCATGGCCCGCGGGCTCGCG
>SKUG01000144.1 GCA_007122215.1 Thermoleophilia bacterium
AGAAAGCCTGCGATCTCCTCGGCCGACCGCGCAACCGAGGAGAGGCGAACGTCGTCGAGTGCCCCGTCGTAGTAGTGGCAGTAGGTATCACCGGTGGTGCGGCGATGCCCGAGGGTGATCGGCATAGCCGGCCGGTCCACCAGCCCGGTGAACGATGCCGAGTCCCGCAGCACGCCATCGATGTACAGGTGCAGCGAGCCATGGTTGCCGGTCGAGACCAGGGCGATGTGGTGCCAGTTCGAGTCGAGCGGGCCGCTGCTGCCCACGTTGACCCGGGTCCCACCGTTGATGGTGATGCTCGCCGCGATGTCGCCCGCGCCGGGGACCTGCTGCACGACGAAGTGCCGCCGGCCATCACCGCTGCAGTCGCCCGGGCCCACGTCGATGCGGCTGACGAGGTTGGCGGGGCCGGTTGGGGCAACCCCGTAGGTGTTGTAGCGGAACTCCAGCGTGAACCTGCCCGACTGCAGGGACGTGTCGGCGTCGACGTGGGCGCGGTCGTTGCCATCGAACCGGAGGGCCTGTCCGAAATCGGCATCTCCCGCCACCCAGGATGGCTGGTTCGCACCGCCGGCGAGCTGCAGGTCGTTGGCGAAGGCCGTGGAGTCGGCTCCGGTCCCGTCGAGCGGCAGGAGCATCGCGACATCGTCGAGCGGGGTGGTCACGACCTCGACGCGGTGGCGGTCCACCATGCTTCCCGAGCCGTTGACCCACGTCATCCGCGGGTCCCAGACCGCGATCCCGGTGGCGTTGGCGGTCCCGGCCGAGGCGTCCGCCTCGTCGGTGAACTGCGTGTCGGGGCCGATGAGCAGCACGCCGAAGTCGGGGGTCCCCCCGTGGGCGACCCAGCCCGAGGTCAGGTCGGTGGAGTCCTGCACGCATGCCCGCCAGCGGTAGGTCGTTCCCTCGACGAGGCCGCTGATCCGCACCGTCCCGGTGACCGGCACCCCGGCGGTCCACGCGATCACCGGATCGCCGGCGACCACCGCACCGGCCTCTGCCACGCCGCAGGTGCCGCTGAACACCGAGGCGGCTGGCCGCACCTCCACCCACGGCGTCAGCGCCTGGCCGGGGTCGTCATCTGACATCTCGAACTGGAACACCACGTCGCTGTCGATGCCATGCGGTGTCCAGCTGCCGGTAGCAATCGGCGTCGCTGCGTCATCCTCGAGCTGGAGCAGGCCTGACGGATCGTTCGGTGGGGTGTCGGCGATGTCGAGGATGCGCAGCGCACGGTTGTTGCTGACGTCGGCGACGTAGACCGAGTCGTCCGACCCGATGTTCATGTGGCGGGGGAAGCCGCTCTGCAGCAGCCCGCCACCGCTGCTGGCCAGCACCTCCTCGAAGGCGTGTGGGGGCGAGCTCCAGAGCATGATCCGGCTGTTGTTGTTGTCGCTGACGACCACCCGCCCGTCAGAGAGCACTCCCACCCCGGATGGGCCGTTGAAGTTCGAGTTGCCGCTGCCCAGGGTGCCGAACCGGGACATGTAGGCGTGGGCGGCGCTGAAGCGCTGGATCCGGTGGTTGCCGGCATCTGCCACGTAGATCGTGCCGTCCGGAGCGAACGAGATCCCCTGTGGGTTGTTGAACTGCCCGTTGCCGCCCCCGGACGAGCCGAACTGGCCGAGGTAGTCCCCGGTGGCGGAGAAGTACTGCACGCGGTTGTTGCCGCCGGTGTCGGTGACGTAGACCCTGCCGTCGGATCGGATGGCGATGTCGTAGGGGTTCCGGAACTGGCCGTTGCCGGTTCCATCGGTTCCCCACTGGCCCAGGTAGGTGCCGGTCGGGGTGAAGCGCTGGATCCGCCGGGTCGGCGGATCCGACACGTACACCGTCCCGTCGATGGACGAGACACCCACCGCCCACGGCATCTGGAACTCCCCGGGGCCCGAGCCGCGCGAGCCCCACATGCCCTGCCAGTTGCCATCGTCGTCAAAGTACTGGACCCGCCTGTTGATCGCATCGGCCACGTACACCGCCCCGCTGCTCGACACGGCGATGCCGTGCGGGTTCTTGAAGGTGTCGGGATCCATGGTCTGCTCGGACATCACGCCCTCCCACGTGCCGTCCTGGCGGAAGACGTGGACCCGCGCGCCGACGTAGTCGGATGCGACGATCCGACCGTCTGCCCGGAACGCAACGCCGGCCGCACCGCCCTCGGTATCGAACTGGCCGTCACCGGTGCCCGGCCCGCCGATCACCCGGATGAAGGCGTGCCCGCTCGTGAACAGCTGCACCCGCCGGTTGCCGTAGTCGGCCACGGCGATGTTGCCGGTGTCGGGGTCGATCGCCACCTGGTAGGGCCTGTCGAACTGGCCGTTGCCCGAGCCGCTCGTGCCGAACCTCGAGACGTAGGCCCCGGCGGCGGTGAACCGCTGGACGCGATGGTTGTTGCTGTCGGCGACGTACACGTCCCCGGCTGCGGTGATGCCGATGCCCCGGGGCTGGTTGAACTGGCCGTTGCCACTGCCGCTGCTGCCGAAGGCGCCGAGGAAGTTCCCGTCCTGGTCGAAGCGCTGGATCCGGTGGTTCATGCGATCTGCCACGTAGACGGTCCCGTCTGCCGACACCGCCACCCCGCTGGGCTGGTTGAACTGCCCGTTGCCCGAGCCCGGGGTGGCATGGGTCCCGATGCTCAGCAGCGACACCCCGGTCGGGGAAAACTTCTCCACGGTCTGGCCGCTGCCTGCGGCAACCCAGACCGTGCCGTCGACCGGGGAGACAGCGACCCCGTTGGGGTTGCGGACCATGCCCTGCAGCACCCCGGCCACCCCGAAGGAGCGAACGGGGTTCCCCGGGGATGCGTACTGCACGGCGCGATGGTTGAAGTTCTCGGTGACGAACACGTGGCCGTCAGGCGTGGCCCACAGGCCCTCGGGCCGGCTCTGGTTGGGCAGGGGCTGGACGGACGGGCCGTAGGTGTCGACATGCGTCCAGGTGGCCGTGGCCGCGGCCGGCATGAGCAGCGCGGCAAGGAGCGTGATGAGCAGTGCCGCAGGCAGCCGGGCCCTGCCGGCAGCAGGATGCCGGCGCTGGCCGACGACGCCCCCAGCCTCGGGCCTCGGCATCGGTGTCGGGCTCGCGCTCACACGTGTAGCATCGGCATTCCCGCCCATCCCTTGAGCTGCCCCGGATGGCGGGCATCTGGCTCGGGGCTCGGGGCGGGCGCCGCCGTGTCCCTGCAGCCGCACGGCATGGTCGGATTCCGGGCTGGGAAGCGTCAGTTGCGCAGCGAGCAGGGACCGCTCGTGGCCCAGTTCACCAGATAGCCCTGCCACCAGTTGTGGATGGCGTCGAGCTCGGGGTCGTAGGGACCTGTCTGCCCCATGAAGTAGACCTCGATGTCGGGCGAGACGCCGGGGCCCACCACCCGCGCGCGGTACTCCTCGCTGGCCGAGCGGCCCTCGTAGGGAAAGCCCGGCTTGGGCCCGAACCCGAAGCAGA
>SKUG01000169.1 GCA_007122215.1 Thermoleophilia bacterium
AGGGTGTAGGTGCCAGTTGGGCAGTTCAGCGAGCTGAAGATGTAGGGCTGCTGGTGCTCTGTACCCTCGACGGCGGTCAGGGGGAGAAGCACGCCGGAGCAGCCAGGCTCGACAGGATCTGCACGCAGCTGCAGGGTTGCCAGCCCGACGGCATCGCTCGCGTTGAGCGAGAGCTCCACGCCCCCACTGATGTTGCCGAGGACCTCGATGGCCCCTCCGGGCGGCGTGTTGTCGACCACCACCGTGCGTCGGGACGAGGTCGAGGTGTTGCGGGAGGTGTCCCGTGCCCGCGCTGCCAGCCGGTAGCTGCCGTCTGCCACGGCCGTGGTGTCCCAGCGGAAGTCCCGGACCACCGAGCGCAGGCCGTCGATCGCGGCTCGCCCCCCGAGCACGTCCTGGACGATCCAGCCCACGTCGGAGAGGCCCCAGTCGTCCGAGGCCTCGACCCTGACGCCGATCACTCCGCGGACGTAGGTGACATCCGGCTGGAGCAGCGCGACGGTGGGGGGCGTTGCGTCAACGGCGACGATCTCGTCCGGGGTGGGATCATCGGCTGGATCCAGCGGCTCGAGGGCCGGGTCGCCCGCCCCGCCGCCACCTGCCACGCCGGGTCCGGCATCGCCGACCGGGCCGCTGGCTGGGCCGAGGGGATCCACCGCCCCCTCCGAGCCGATCCACTCACCGTCGAAGAGCTCGGCACGCTCCTCGTCGCCGAGCTGCTCGGGCTCATCCACGCCGCCTGCCCCGATGCTCACGCCAAAGCCGGCGGGCACCTCGGTGGTGCCCCCATCCGATGCCGGCGGGTCGATCACCTCCACGAGGCCCGACGCGACGGCAAGGCGCGTGGCATCGCCGCTGTCCTCGACGGCCAGCAGCGTGCCCTTGACCATCATCGTGGCGTGGGTGGTGACCACCTGCAGGTAGCCCTCGGGCGCGGCAGGCTCCACGTCCAGGAGCAGCCGCTGGCGGCCCCCCGTGTCGGAGGCCGCTGCGAGCTCGACCGAGGTGACGAGGCGGTCCTCGACCTCGCCCTGGTCGAGCGTGACGGCCGCGCCCTCGAGCTCGACGGTGCCCTGCAGGTCCACTCCCTCGGCGACGCGGGCGCTGAAGCGTGCGTAGCCAAAGCTCGCATCGAGCTGCGTGCCCGCAGGGAGCGACTCGCCCTGGACAGGTCCGCCACCGTCGATGCGCACCGAGCCCTCGGTCCGCAGGGTGCGGGCGAGGACCTCGTCGGGGCGGGCCGGCTCGACCATCGTCGCGCCGCCACCGTCCACGGCCAGCGAGACCACGTCCCCGGGCATCGTGAAGCGCACCGTGCTGCCCACGCCCGCATCCTCGCGGGCACCGGCCAGCGCCCAGCGAATCGGCCCGTCCGGCATTCTATCGGAGCGCTCCAGCTCGGCGACCAGCTCATCCCCGGGGACCGCCACCAGCGTCCCGCGGTCGATGCCGGGCACCGGTGATGTGGCCGTCTCGGAGCCTGCACCTGCGGGCTCGTCCTCGGCCCACGCCGGCTGCAGCTGGGTCAGCGCCCACCAGCCCAGCAGGAGCCCGCCAACCACGGTCGCCGCGAGCAGCAGCGCCTGCGGCCGGCGTCGGCTCCCCGCGGAGGAGGATGCAGGTGGACGGGTGCCGGTGGGACCAAGGGGTTCGCGCATGCGCGAGAGGATACCGGGGGTGGTTGCGGCAGCCAGCGTCCCGTGCGGATCTACGCGCTGCGCCCGGCCGCCGCCCCTGTCCCGGGAGGCCATCCCGGGGGATGAGGAGGCCGCCGGGGCATCGCCGCCACTCCCGTGCGCGCGACTCGCTGGCAGGGTTGCATCCACACCGTTGACGAGGAGACCCCCCAGATGAACGCCACCAGCCCTGCACAGCTGCTCACCGAGGCCCGCACCATCGCCGTGGTCGGGATGTCCACAGACCCCTCCAAGCCCAGCCACTTCGCGCCGATGGAGCTCGTCAACCGCGGCTGGAACGTGGTGCCGATCCACCCGACCGCCACCGAGATCGCCGGGCGCACGGCCTACCGCTCGCTGTCCGAGGTCCCCGGGCAGGTCGACCTCGTGAACGTCTTCCGGCCCGCCGACGAGGCCCCGGGCATCGCCCGCGAGGCCGCCTCGCTGGGGGTGCGCACCCTCTGGCTGCAGCGCGGCATCGTCTCTGCCGAGGCCCGGTCGATCGCCGAGCAGGCAGGGATGGCCTACGTCGAGGACACCTGTGCCGGGGCGACCTCCGCCCAGCTGAACCTGCGTCCGGCCGGCGTCAGCTGAGCCTGCCGTCGAGCAGGTCGGCCGCTGCCACGAGCGCCGCGGCCGCCCAGGCCTGCGGGTGGCAGCTCGCGGCGTAGGGCTCGGGTGCGCTGCCCTCCTCGCGGGCCGCGCCCGAGAAGACCTCCGGCAGGCTGCCGCCGAGCGCCGTGGCGGCCTCGACCAGCGCCTCGGCGATCCACCCTGCCTGCTCGTCGAAGCCGGCCGCGGCCATGCCCAGCGCCGCGAGCATCGTGTCGTGCGGCCAGACGCTGCCGTTGTGGTAGCTCTCCGGGTCGAATCGCGCCTCGCCCATCGCGAGCGTGCGGATGCCCCAGCCAGAGTCCATGTCAGGCTCGAGCAGCCGGCGCATGATCCCTGCCGCCCGTGCCGTGCTGCAGGCACCTGCCCAGGGCACGTGGCCCATGTTCGAGGCGACCACCGCGAGCTGCCGGCCCTCCCCGTCGATGGCCATGGCCGGCACCTGCTGGCCGACCGACTCGAACCAGAAATGCCGGTCGAGCACCCCTGCCAGCTCGTCTGCCGCTGCCCGCCAGCGGCCGGCAGGGCCGGGCTCGCCCATGACGTCCTCGGCGAGCCGGGCGAGCTCGCGCAGCGCGGCGATCGCGTAGGCCTGTGCCTCGACCGGCGCGATCGGGCCCTCGACGAGCTGGCCGTCGGCGTGGTGCTGGGAGTCGTGGGAGTCCTTCCACGACTGGTTGCGCAGGCGGGCGCCGGGGCGGGCCACGTAGTGGATGGTGCCCAGCGGCCCGGCTGCGCGGTTGGCGAGCATCCAGTCGGCTGCAGCCGTCGCCGACCGCCAGAGCTCACGCACGAGGTCGCCATCATCGCTGGTGCGGTGGTAGCGGCCCAGCAGCATGCCCCACAGCGGGGTCGCATCGACGCTGCCGAAGTAGGTGGCGTAGCCGTCACGGGCCAGCCGTCCACGGCGCACCTCGTGCAGGACCTTGCCCGGCTCGGCGTCCATGTCCGGGTCCAGCCGCGTCGCCTGCAGGGCCGCGAGCTCGCGCAGCGTGCCACGCGCAAGGCCTGGCAGCCGCTGGAGCACCAGCATGCAGGTCAGCAGCGCATCCCGCCCGAACGGCGCCAGGAACCAGGGCGCGCCCGCAGCAGGGATCACCTCGCCGCTGGCAGCGCCGCGAACCAGCAGCGACTCGAGCTCATCCAG
>SKUG01000161.1 GCA_007122215.1 Thermoleophilia bacterium
CATCCACCAGCGCCCGATCGTCAAGCTCGGCCAGAAGGTCAAGGCCGGTGACGTCCTTGCCGACGGCTCGTCGACCGACATGGGCGAGGTCGCGCTCGGCCGCAACCTGCGCGTGGCCTTCATGGCGTGGGAGGGCTACAACTTCGAGGACGCCATCATCCTCAACGAGCGCCTGGTCAAGGAGGACCTCCTCACGAGCATCCACATCTCCGAGTACGAGGTGGACGCCCGCCAGACCAAGCTCGGCGACGAGGAGATCACCCGCGACATCCCCAACCGCTCGGAGGAGTCGCTCGCCGATCTCGACGAGAACGGCGTGATCCGCGTCGGTGCCGAGGTGCGCAGCGGCGACCTGCTGGTCGGCAAGGTCACCCCGAAGGGCGAGACCGAGCTCACCGCCGAGGAGAAGCTGATCCGCGCCATCTTCAAGGAGAAGGCCCGCGAGGTCCGCGACACCTCCCTGAAGATGCCGCACGGCTCGTCCGGCGTGGTGATCGACGTCAAGACCTTCTCCCGCGAGGCAGGGGACGACCTCTCCCCGGGCGTCAACGAGCTCGTCCGGGTCTTCGTCGCTACCAAGCGCAAGATCTCCGAGGGCGACAAGCTCGCCGGCCGCCACGGCAACAAGGGGGTGATCTCGAAGATCGTCCCCGAGGAGGACATGCCCTTCGCCGAGGACGGCACCCCCGTCGACATCATCCTCAACCCGCTGGGCGTGCCCAGCCGCATGAACATCGGGCAGGTGCTCGAGACCCACATGGGCTGGCTTGCATGGCACGGCTGGGAGGAGGCCTGGGAGGCCACCGGCCAGAACTCGAAGGACGGTCAGGGCACGGTCTTCATCGAGACGCCCGTCTTCGACGGTGCCACCGAGGACCAGATCGACGAGATCTTCGCCAAGGTCGAGCAGTCCCATCCCGAGCTGAAGGTGCGCTTCCACCGCTCCGAGAACGAGCGCTCCGGGGGTGACTACACCGGCAAGATCCGCCTCTTCAACGGTCGGACGGGCGCACCGTACGACCAGGAGGTGATGGTCGGCTACATGTACATCCTCAAGCTCAACCACCTCGTGGATGACAAGATCCACGCCCGCTCGACCGGGCCGTACTCGCTGGTGACCCAGCAGCCGCTGGGCGGCAAGGCGCAGTTCGGTGGCCAGCGGTTCGGCGAGATGGAGGTCTGGGCGCTCGAGGCATACGGCGCCGCCTACACCCTGCAGGAGATGCTGACCGTCAAGAGCGATGACACCGTCGGCCGCGTCAAGGCCTACGAGGCCATCGTCAAGGGCGAGAACATCCCCGAGCCGACGGTCCCCGAGTCGTTCAAGGTGCTGCTCAAGGAGATCCAGGCCCTCGGGCTGGACATCACCGTGCAGGGCACCAGCGGCGACGTGCTCGAGGTCAGCGAGGAGCAGGACGAGCTCGTCCGCGCCGCGGAGGAGCTCGGCATCGAGCTCGCCCCCCACGAGGAGGGCGAGGACCGCGCCAAGGCCGAGGCCATGGCCAAGGCGTCCGCTGCCCTCAGCGGCGAGGCCCCGGCCGAGGGCGAGCAGTCCCAGGTCGTGGACCTCGACATCGAGCTGGCCAAGGCAGACGGCACGGACGACGCAGACGAGGACTGACCTCCACGGGTACGCAGCCGCGCATCCCCACACCCATACGGGAGTACACGCAACGTGATCGACATCAACAACTTCGATTCCATCCGGATCGGCCTCTCGTCCCCGCGACAGGTGCGTGACTGGTCCCACGGCGAGGTCACCAAGCCGGAGACCATCAACTACCGGACGCTCAAGCCCGAGCGCGACGGCCTGTTCTGTGAGCGGATCTTCGGTCCGACCCGGGACTGGGAGTGCTACTGCGGCAAGTACAAGCGCGTCCGCTACAAGGGCATCGTCTGTGAGCGCTGTGGGGTCGAGGTCACGCGGGCCAAGGTGCGGCGAGAGCGGATGGGGCACATCGAGCTTGCCGCCCCGGTCAGCCACATCTGGTTCTTCAAGGGCGTTCCGAGCCGGATCGGCTACCTGCTCAACCTGGCTCCCAAGGACCTCGAGAAGGTCCTCTACTTCGCGGCCTCGATCATCACGAGCGTCGACACCGACAAGCGTGCAGCCGACCTGGCGGACCTCAAGGGGCGCGTGAACTCCGAGATCGAGCGGATCCACGCCGATCGCGACGAGATCCTCGCCATGGTCGACAGCCGCATCGAGCGGCGACGCGCCTTCCTTGCCGAGGGCACCACCACCGGCTTCGATGAGGACGACACGCTCTGGCGCGAGTCGCTGGAGTCCGAGGCAGAGGACAACGCCCTTCCCCGCCTCAAGGACGTTCGCAAGGTCGCAGACGGCCTCTTCGCCGACGTCGCCGGTCGGGTGGTCGGCAGCGAGGACCGCCGGGCGCTGCTCTCGATCGTCAAGGACGCCAAGTTCCGTCCCGACCGTCGCCTCGGCAAGGACGACACCAACGCCATCAGCGCCTGGTCGCAGTACCTGATCAAGTCGATGGCCGACGCCACCGACGCGCAGCGCAAGCGGCGCCTCAAGTACCTCTCCTCGCCCAAGGGCGCGATGTCCGGCTTCACCGAGGACGACCGCACCTGGCTCGAGGAGGCGGAGAAGCAGACCATCAACGAGTGGCCCCTCGAGAAGGCCCGAACCGTCGCCGGTCACATCGTCGCCGACGTCGTCGAGCACTCGCCCGGCCCCGAGCCGAAGAAGGTGCGCGACACCATCATGGAGCATGCGCTGCGCACTGGCGGCGCGATCTCCAAGGAAGACAACGACATGATGGTGCAGTGGGCGACGCGTGTCCGCGACACCTTCCAGGAGCTCGGCACCCGACGCACCGACGTGCTCGAGAGCGCCCAGGACGACGTCGATCGCCTGACCCGCGCATGGGAGCTCTTCCAGCAGCTCGAGCCCCGGCAGATCGTCGCGGACGAGCCGCTCTTCCGTGAGCTCCACGACCGCTTCGCCACCCCCGAGCCGTACGGCTTCGGCACCTACTTCAAGGGTGGGATGGGCGCAGAGGCCATCCGCGACCTGCTCGCCGCCGTCGACCCCGCCGAGGAGGCGGAGGTCCTGCGTGAGGAGATCCGCACCACCAAGGGCCAGAAGCAGCAGAAGGCGATCAAGCGCCTGAAGGTCGTCAGCGCCTTCGTCAAGAGCGAGAACAAGCCCGAGTGGATGATCCTCGACGTGATCCCGGTGATCCCGCCGGAGCTGCGCCCGATGGTCCAGCTCGACGGTGGCCGCTTCGCGACCAGCGACCTGAACGACCTCTACCGGCGCGTGATCAACCGCAACAACCGGCTCAAGCGACTGCTCGACCTCGGTGCGCCCGAGATCATCGTCAACAACGAGAAGCGGATGCTCCAGGAGGCCGTCGACGCGCTGTTTGACAACGGTCGTCGTGGCCGTGC
>SKUG01000194.1 GCA_007122215.1 Thermoleophilia bacterium
CATGCTGGATTCATCATTCGGGCGCGGCCGCGTCGAGCAGGTCGACCTCGAGAAGGAGATGCAGAGCTCCTACCTCGACTACGCGATGAGCGTGATCGTGGGCCGGGCGCTGCCCGACGTGCGTGACGGCCTCAAGCCCGTGCACCGGCGCGTGCTGTTCGCGATGCACGAGATGGGCCTGCAGCCCAACCGCCCCTACCGCAAGGCAGCCCGCGTCATCGGCGACACGATGGGCAAGTACCACCCGCACGGCGACTCGGCGATCTACGATGCGCTGGTGCGCATGGCGCAGGACTTCTCGATGCGCGCGCCGCTCGTCGACGGCCAGGGCAACTTCGGCTCGATCGACGGCGACCCGGCAGCTGCCATGCGCTACACCGAGTGCCGCCTGGCCTGGATCGCCACCGAGCTGCTGCGGGACATCGGCGCCAACACCGTCGACTTCGGCCCCAACTACGACGACTCCCAGCGCGAGCCGCTGGTGCTGCCCGCGCGCTTCCCGAACCTGCTGGTCAACGGCTCGAGCGGCATCGCGGTGGGCATGGCCACCAACATGCCGCCGCACAACCTCGGCGAGGTCATCGACGCCGTGCTCGCCTTCATCGACGACTCGTCGCTGACCAGCGAGCAGCTGATGGACCACATCAAGGGCCCGGACTTCCCCACCGCCGGCATCGTCAGCGGGCTGGGTGGCATCCGCGATGCCTACACCACCGGCCGCGGCAAGGTGATCGTCCAGGCCCGCGCGCACATCGAGCAGCTGCGCCATGGCAAGACCGCGGTCGTGGTCACCGAGCTGCCCTACCAGGTCAACAAGAGCGCGCTGATCTCGAAGGTCAAGCAGCTCGTCAACGACAAGGTGATCACCGAGATCACCGGCCTGCGGGACGAGTCCGACCAGCGCGGCATCCGCTTCGTGATCGAGCTCAAGCGCGAGGCGATCCCCAAGGTCGTCCTCAACAAGCTCTACAAGCACACCCAGATGCAGACGACCTTCGGCGTGAACAACATCGCCCTGGTCGACGGCGTGCCGCGCCTGCTCACCCTGCGCGACCTGATCCGCCACTACGTCGAGCACCAGCGCGAGGTGCTCACCCGCCGCACCAAGTTCGAGCTCGACAAGGCCGAGGCCCGCGCCCACATCCTCGAGGGCTACCTCAAGGCGCTGGACAACATCGACCGCGTCGTCGAGATCATCCGCGCCGCCGCGAACACCGAGGTCGCCCGCAGCGGCCTGATGCAGGAGTTCGACCTCTCCGAGATCCAGGCCCAGGCGATCCTCGACCTGCGCCTGGCCCGCCTCACCCAGCTGAGCGTGCAGGAGACCCGCGAGGAGTACGAGGAGCTCCTGGAGAAGATCCGGTACCTGCAGTCGGTGCTGCGCGACGATGGCCTGCTGTTCGGGATCATCAAGGACGAGATCGGCACCATCCGCGACAAGTACGCCACCGAGCGCCTGACCGAGATCACCGCATCTGCAGGCGAGATCGACATCGAGGACATGATCGCCGACCACCCGATGGCGATCTCGGTGACCAAGTCCGGCTACATCAAGCGCACCGCGATGAGCGCCTTCCGCCAGCAGAACCGCGGCGGGGTTGGGGTCGCCGGCTTCGACCTCAAGGAGGGCGACTACGTCACGCACATGTTCACGGCGTCGATGCACGACTACCTGCTGTTCATCACGAGCGTGGGCAAGATCTACCGCGTCAAGGTCTACGAGCTGCCCGAGGGCTCCCGCCAGTCCAAGGGCAAGGCCCTGGTGAACCTGCTGCCGCTCGTCGAGGGCGAGACGGTGATGTCGATCTACAAGACCCGCGCCTACGACGAGGGCAAGTACCTGCTCATGGCCACGCGCCAGGGGCACGTCAAGAAGACCGAGTTCGCCGAGTACGACACCGTGCTGCGCGCAGACGGCATCATCGCCCTGAAGATCCGTGAGGGCGACGAGCTGATCGGCGTGGTGCTGACCAGCGGCGAGGACGACGTGCTGATGGTCTCCCGCAACGGCCAGGCGGTGCGCTTCAGCGAGGAGTTGGTGCGACCGATGGGCCGCACGGCCGCGGGCGTGCGTGGCATGAAGCTGCGCGAGGGCGACGAGGTGATCGCCGTCACGCGGGCGGTGGACCAGGCCGACCTGCTGGTGCTCACCGAGAAGGGCTACGGCAAGCGCACACCGATCAGCGAGTACCCGCAGAAGGGTCGCGGCACGCTCGGGGTGATCACCATGAAGGGCCTCGAGACCCGCGGCAACCTCGTGGGCGCCCAGCAGGTGCGGGACGGCGAGAGCATCCTCATCATCACCACCGAGGGCACGATCACCCGGCAGCCGGTCGACCAGATCAGCACGCAGGGCCGCGCCACCCAGGGCGTCACCGTGATGCGGCTGCGCGATGGCCACCAGGTCGCGAGCTTCGCGAAGGTGCTCGACGGGCCGGACGACGGAGCCGATGGCGAGCCGACCCAGGAGGCGCTGCCCACCCCGGATGACGTCGCCGATGCGAACGCCGATGCCGTGGCGGAACCGCTGCCGGGCGAGGACGATGACGCAGGCACCGCGGGCGACGCCTGACGGATGAGCGCCGAGCTCGCACGCGACATCATCGCGGCGGCCTTCGGGCTGGGCGGGCTCAGCATCGAGATCTGGCTGCTCATCACCGTGGGCATGCTGGTCAGCGCCGCCGTGGTGCTCGCTGCGATGCCGAGCTGGACGGATGCCATCGCCAGCGAGGTCACGCTCGACCCGGCCCGCACCGTCCGCTGGGTGCTGCTGGCCACCGCCGGCTGGGCGATCACCTTCACGACCTTCGTGGTGACGATCATCGGCATCCCCCTGGCCATGCTCGTCGCGCTGGCGGTTCCGATGGTCACCCTCGGCGGTTACGTCGGCATCTCGCAGGCGATCGCCGCGCGGCTGGTGGGCCGCTGGGACTCCCTGCTGGCCGGGATCGGGTGGACCCTGCTCGTGCTGCTCGTGCTGCGCGCCCTGCGCCTGGTGCCGCTGGTCGGTGGGGTCCTGCAGGGCGTGATCGTCTGGCTGGCACTCGCCGCGGGCACGATGGTCACCTGGGACCTCGTGCGCTCCTGGCATGCGCGCCGCATGCCGGACGCCGAGCAGTTCCCCGAGGGCGTGATCGAGTGGAACCCCCCAGAGCCCGACGACAGGGACTGACCCAGGCTGGCCCGGTCAGGGGGCTACGGCGGCGAAGGTGATTGGTGCGAGGTAGGTGCCGGCTGCCTGGGTGGGGCCCGCGCGCAGGCCGAAGCGCAGGTTCGCGGTGGCGCTGGTGGTGCCTGGGACGGTGGTCTGTGCGACCTGGGTGGCAGCTTCGGGGATCTCGTTCCAGAACGCGCCGTTGGATGCGGGGCAGGTTGCGCTGAGGGTCCAGGTGGCGGCTGCGTCGCTGATGCTCCGCA
>SKUG01000046.1 GCA_007122215.1 Thermoleophilia bacterium
ACGCAGCTTGGCGCGGGGCCCTGCCGTCCGGGACAACTACAGACATGCGTGCTGGGCCGAGCCGGGCGTACCTCTCCTCCCCCCTCGAGAGCTACCCTCACCCGGCCGGAAACATCGCTGGAGCCAGTGCGGCGGCGGGCAGACCTTCCCCCCTCCCTGCCCCTACGCAGCGCACGGCGACCGACATGTAGTTGGATACTCCCGGACGGCAGGGTCGCCGTCGTCATCCGGCACTAGAGCTGGACCTCACCACCGGGCTCGGCGCCTGGCACCTGCTCGAGGATCACGAGGTCTCCTGCCTCCACCCCCGCTGGGATCGGCGCGCTGAGCACGCGCAGCGGGAAGGGCCGGGGCAACACCTCCGGGGAGCCGTCGAGCACGGGCTCGAGGCCGATCCACACCTCCCACGAGCCACGCGACAGGTCGATGGCGGAGTCGTCGTCCTGCAGGCCCGCGAGGTCCACGCCCGGGACCTGTGCCGCTGGAAGACGCGCTGCTGCCGGGGAGCTCGCGGCAGCGTCCTGCTGGAATGGCCCGTCTGCCGCGACGAAGGAACCGAGCCGGATCGGCTCCCCATCGCCGCTGCCTGCCTGCTCGAGCCAGGCTGCCCAGCGCCAGCCATCGCCGAGCTCGGGCAGGACCAGCGATGGCGACAGCCCATCGCCGGTCTGGCTGCCGAACCAGATGCCGGCAAGCTCGTCCTCCTCGCCCGGGCCCTGCGCCCCGACGGTGAAACCACCCGCTGCCGCGAAGAGGTTGATGGGGAAGCTGACCGCGCTCGTGGGCAGCGTCGCATCCCCGGACAGCACCACCGGCCCCCGGGGCCCGGCAGCGTCCTCGTCCGCATCGAGCGCCTCCAGCGAGATCGCAAACGCATCGACGGCAGCGATGGCCTCGAGCACCGTGGGGCTCGCCATGACGTCCTCGAGCTCCCCGGTCTGCTCGTTGAGCTGGCCGGTGAGCTCGATCGGCCCGCCGTCCTCGTCGAGGTTGAAGCGGCCCATCAGCACCTGCTCGTCCCCCGTCGTGGCCCACAGCTCGTAGGCTGCGTTCTCGAGCCGGGGCAGCCCGTCGGTGATGATGGTGGCAACCTGGCCGGGCTGCAGTGCCGGGGCGACCGGCTCGGACTCCTGCTCGCTGGCGCCATCATCGCCGCAGCCTGCCGCAAGGCTGGACAGCATGGCCAGCGCGGCTGCCATGGCAACGACTCCGCGCAGGCGTCGAGGCCTGCGCCGGCGGGGATCCTCGCGCGGCCTGCCCTGGAGCCCGAGGCCGGGCGACGCCGGGATGGGTGGATGCTGCTCGGCTGCGAGGGGGGCTGGATCGTGGCGCATGGCACCACGGGTCATACCCGCAGCGGGCAGGGCCTAGACACCGCCCGGGACAGCTACGATGGGGACGATGCCCCGACGCGCCGCCACCGAAGCCGCCGGGCGTTCCTGCTGTCGGGATCGCCAGCTGCGGCGCAGCCTGCTGCAGCTCCTGCTGGCTGCCACGATGGGACTGGTCGCTGCTGCCTGCTCAACCAGCGAGGGCGGCGGCAGCGACGGTGCCACCCCGCCGGCCGATCGCGACGGTGCCGCAGCCGCGCAGTCGACGATGGCCGAGCTCACGGCGGGCCAGGCAGCCTGCGGGCTCCCCGTGCGCGAGCTGCCCCCGGGGCCGGATCCAGCCACGGCGCGAGAGCTGCGCGCGCGGGCAGACATGGCAGCTGCCTACGCTCCCATCGATGACGAGTTCGCGGGCCTGCCCTTCAACGAGCATGCAGACCAGCAGCTCTTCCTGACGCTGCTGCCGGCAGTGGATGCACCCGCAGACCCCCGGCAGGTGCAGGTGGGCGGCGGCAACCGTGCCACGCGCGAGTGGCTGGCCAGCGACGGCGGCGAGCGGCTGCGCACGACCACGACGGCGGTGCAGGACCTGCTCGAGCTGATCGGGTGGGGCCAGCGCGACATCCGCCTCAACGGGCTGGCGATCGCCACCTCGACGCCCGGGATCGCGGTGGCAGCGACCGCCACCTCCCTGCAGCACGGCCGCCTGGCAGGCCTGCTCACCGAGGCGATCCGCACGGAGGTCGTCCGGGAGCTGGATCCCGAGGCGTTCCTCGAGCCGGGGCTGGCCGGGCTCTACCTGGCCGACTCCGGGTGGATCGTGCTGGCACCCGAGGTCGGGGACGTGCTGCAGGCCGCGATCATCGACCCGGCCAGCGTGGAGTGGTTCGACGCGCTCACCCTCGGCTACTTCCTCCGCCATGAGCTCGAGCACGCCGTCACCCCGCAGCCGCTCCTGACCCACTTCCTCGGGGACGACCTCGGCGATGCCGAGGAGGGAATCGCCTCGACGATCGCCCGGGCGCCGGGCGCGGTCAGCGAGGTGCTGGGCGCGCTGGGACTGGAGCGGCATGCGCTGCGCGACGGGGTGGCATTCGACGAGATCGTGGAGCGCCCCGACGGGTACGACCGCGAGGTCGCGGGCATGCGCACGCTCGTGGGGCTGCTCGACGGGGATGGGGAGCTGCCGCTCGAGGAGCTCGTCGCGCTGCTGCAGGACTGGCCGGTGCAGCACCTCTGGTCAGCCGTGGGCGCAGCGCTGGTGGATGCTGGCCTGCTCGATGCCGTCGACTGCGCCGAGGCCGTCCAGGACCTGCGGCAGGCCGGCATGGATGCCGCTGCGATCGAGGACGCCGCCCGCGGGATCGGCCTGCTCGATGCCGCCCCGGGCGAGGGCGCCGTCTCCCGCTGGGGATGAGCGGACCACCGCCTGGGCCGGCATGGCCCGGGCCCGGCGCAGTGGTGGCCAGCTGTGCCCGTGCGGACCGGGCGGCCGGGGAGCGTGGCCGCATCACGCCGACGCGTGGCCTGCACCGGCCGACACCCCTTCGAAAGTGCTGCCTCGAGTGGTCCGGGGCCGGAAGAGGAGGTGACAGCTCGGTGATGACGGCACCAGGGAGCAGAAGAGCACGATGCCCGGGGAGGGTACTCATGACCAGCGTCACCAACGATCACGTCACCATCGCCCATCCACAGGCGACGGCGCACCCGGATCCAGCCGGCTTCATCGGGCCGCTGATCCAGCAGCAGACCGAGTGGATGGAGCAGTCCCTGCAGCTGCGCCGCAAGCAGGAGGAGATGATCCTCGGGATGCTCGCGACCGACCCGCATGGCACGCTGCAGGCACTCGGGATCGAGGCTCCAAACCGCGGCAAGTCGATGCTCACCATGGGAGCCGTCTGGGCCGGCGCAGGGGCAGCCCTGGGCCTCGGCGCGGCACTGCTGCCCGGGGTGGGTCCGATCGCAGCGGCCATCGGCGGAGCGCTCGGCGCAGCCGGCGGCGCCCTCTGGGGATTCGTCGACCACGACAACAAGACGGCCCGCCACGAGATGAAGGTCCGCTTCGTGCA
>SKUG01000210.1 GCA_007122215.1 Thermoleophilia bacterium
CATGACCGAGCGCCCCATCGTCCTCGCCGCCAACTGGAAGATGCACAAGGATCGCGACGAGGCCATCGCCTACGCCGACTCCCTGAGCGCGTGGATCGACGGCAACCTCACCGGGCAGGCGGGCAGCGAGCACGTACAGGTGATCGTCGCCCCCGGCACGCTGCACGTGGACGGGGTGATCTCACAGTCGCCGAGCTTCGGGGTCTTCGCACAGGACGTCCACCCCGAGCCGCTCGGCGCCTACACCGGGAACGTCTCGGCGCCGCAGCTGGCAGACCTCGGTGCCGATGGCGTGATCGTCGGGCACTCCGAGCGGCGCCAGCTGCACGGCGAGACCAGCGAGGAGGTGGCCGGCAAGGCCGCCGCCGCGATCGCCGCCCACCTGCGGCCCATCATCTGCGTGGGGGAGACCCTCGACGAGCGTGAGTCCGGGCGTGCCGAGGAGGTCGTGCGGGCCCAGCTCGAGCCGGTGCTCGCCCGCATGGCCGACCCCCGCCACCCGCAGTGGGGCTACGTCGCCTACGAGCCCGTCTGGGCGATCGGCACCGGCCGCACCGCCACCCCGGGCCAGGCCCAGCAGATGCACGCCCAGATCCGCCGCCAGCTCGTGGCGATGCTCGGCGAGCACCTGGGGAACCTCGTGCCCATCCTCTACGGTGGCTCGGTCAAGCCCGCCAACATCGGCGAGCTGCTCGCCGAGGATGACATCGACGGTGCGCTCGTGGGCGGGGCCTCCCTGCAGGTGGAGTCCTTCAGCGAGATCATCGAGGCAGGGCTGCGGGCAGCATCAGCCGTCGCCGCCGAGGCCTAGGCGCGGGCCCCGCGCGGCACGCCCTGGAACCCGTCTTCCTGCCGTCCTGCCTGCCGACCCCGACCCGAGGTCCGACACCATGGCCCCTGAGACCGACACCCCCGCTTCGAAGCCCGCCGTTGCGCTCGTGATCCTCGACGGCTGGGGCCTCGCCCCGCCCGGTCCGGGCAACTGCGTGGCAGCGGCCGACACCCCCGTCTTCGACGCGCTCTGGGAGCGCGGGCCCCGCACGACCCTCACCGCCAGCGGCCGCGCGGTGGGCCTGCCCGACGGGCAGATGGGCAACAGCGAGGTCGGTCACCTCAACCTCGGCGCTGGCCGGATCGTCGACCAGGACCTCGTGCGCATCGACGACGCGGTCGCCCGCGGCGAGCTCGACACCCACCCCGTGCTCGCCCGGGCCGTCCAGCGCGCCGTCGAGGCCGGCCGGCACATCCACGTCATCGGCCTCTGCTCGACCGGCGGGGTGCACTCCCACCAGTCGCACGTCGTCGCGCTGGCCCGTGCGGTGCGCCGGCTGGGCGCCGGCAGCGGCGAGGTCATCGTCCACGCCATCACCGACGGCCGCGACGTCTCGCCCACGGCATCCCTGCAGGACCTGCAGGACCTCGACGCCGAGCTCGGCCCGATGGGCGTGCACGTCGGCAGCGTGATCGGGCGCTACTGGGCGATGGACCGCGACCGCCGCTGGGAGCGCACCCAGCGCGCGTGGGAGCTCCTCGTGCACGGCGCCGGTGCCCCCGCGCGCAGCGCACACCTCGCCGCGGTCGCCTCGCACGAGTCCAGCATCAGCGACGAGTTCATCGAGCCACACCTGGTCGTCGAGCCCGAGGGACCCATGCCCCGCATCGCCGACGGTGACCTCGTGATCCACGCGAACTTCCGCCCCGACCGCACACGCCAGCTCTGCCACGCGCTCGTCGACGAGGACTTCGACGGCTTCGACCGCGGGGACGGCTGGCCGCGCGTGGACCTCGTGACCATGACCCGCTACGACGAGCTGCTCGACGTGCCCGTGCTGTTTGCCCCGCATGACGTGACCGACACGCTCGCAGACGTCCTCGCAGCTGCGGGCCTCGGGCAGCTGCACGTGGCCGAGACCGAGAAGTACGCCCACGTGACCTACTTCTTCAACGGTGGGGTGGAGGCCGAGCACGCCGGCGAGGAGCGCCGGCTGGTGCACAGCCCGCGGGACGTCGCCACCTACGACGAGCGCCCCGAGATGAGTGCCACCGCCGCCGCCGACGCCTTCATCGAGGGCCTGGCCAGCCCCGACGTCGCCTTCGGGATCATCAACTTCGCGAACCCGGACATGGTGGGCCACACCGGCTCGATCCCGGCGGCCACGGCCGCCGTCGAGCACGTCGACGCCGAGCTCGGACGGGTGCTCGAGGCCGTCCGCGCCCGCGGCGGCGTTGCGATCGTCACCGCAGACCATGGCAATGCCGAGCAGCTGCTCGACGAGGGCGGCCGGCCCCACACCGCGCACACCACCAACCCGGTGCCCCTGGTGGTCGACGGGCTCGACGAGCCGGCAGCGGCCGCGCTGCGGGAGGGTGGCATCCTCGCGGACGTCGCCCCGACGGTCCTCGACCTGCTCGGGGTTGCGCAGCCGCCGGCGATGACCGGGCGCACCCTCCTCGACCCCGCCTGAGCCCTGCTGCAGGCGGGACCCGCTGCGATCGCTACGACGCTGGCGGCGCCGGGGTCGGCGTGAAGGTGTTGAGCAGCACGAAGGCGATCGCCAGTGCCATCAGGATGATCAGGATCACGCGTCGGTGCATGTAGCGCGGCATCTGCGAGAGCGGCGGCTTCGGCGGGTTCCTGCGCCGGCGCCGCCTCGAGCGGGCCGAGCCAGGATCGGTCTCCCGGCGCCGCTCCGGTGGTCCCTGCCGGCGGCGGGACCCGTCGGGCTCGATGTCGGGGTGGTCAGCCATCACTCCCCACGATACAGGCGCTCGGCAGTGGTGGGCGGCAGGTCCGCCAGCTCACATGCCTCGGCCATCGCATCGATGTCGTACTCGATGCGATGGAAGCTGATCGCCTCGGGGGTGAGGACGGCCCAGGCCGCGCGGGGATCCCCGTCCCGTGGCTGGCCGACCGATCCCGGGTTGGCAACGACCACCCGCCCTGCGAGCCGGACCGGCTCCTGCCCGGTGGCTGGTCCGCCCTCCACGGGCATGTCCCGGCCCCCAGGGGCGGCACGCCAGAACGCGAGCTGGCGATGGCTGTGGCCCACGAGCGACAGCGGCGCGCGCTGCGAGTCCAGGTGCATCGCGGCGGCGGCAGGGTCGGCGACGTACTCCCAGACGGGGTCGAAGCTGGCGGCATGGTAGGCCTCGATGGCCTCGAACACGTGGAAGCTCGGCAGCTGCGCGAGCGCCTCCAGCTGGGCCGGCCCGAGCGTGGCGTGGGCGTGGTCGAGGCCTGCCCCGGCGCCCCCTCCGAACGGGTTGCCCGCGTCGATCCCGCGCAGCGCAACCTCGTGGTTGCCGGCCAGCACGAGCTCGCAGCGGGCCAGCACGAGCTCGCAGCACTCCGCGGCGAAGGGCCCGTAGCCGATGGTGTCACCCAGGCACCAGATGCGCTCGATGCCCGCAGCGTCGACCGCATCCAGCACGGCGGTCAGTGCAGGCAGGTTGCCGTGGACGTCCGAGATCACCCCGATCGCCGGCCGTGGGCCAGCATCCGGCGCGGCATCATCGCCCCCGGCGCTGGTGCCGTCCTGCCCGGCGTCGTCCATCACTCGTTCGGATCGGAGGTCTCGGGCAGGTTGCGGATGCCCTCGGTGGTCACCCACTTCGACCAGTTGTCCTCGAGCGCGTCGATCAGCTCCCGCACGAACTTCGGGGACATGTTGATGCGTGACACGACCACCCCCGGCACCTCGGTGTCCTCGATCTCGTGGTCGACCCGGGCGAAGGTCACCGAGAACTCGTACGGCGAGTGGGACACGTTCGCGAAGTTCGCGTAGTGCCCGGCCATGATCTCGGGGTTGGTGTGGATGTTGAGGTGTCGCTGGCGTGGCGCGTCGGTCATGTCGGTAGAGGCCTGTCGTGTCGGTTGATGGTGCGCGAGCCACCCCGGGTTCCGGGGCGGGCGGCGTGACCGGAGCCTACCCGTGCAGGCAGCTCCGGATCCGAGGCTCGCCCGGCGTGCGAGGATCGCGTCATGCAGGTCCATACCCGACAGGTCACGATCCTCACCGTCGGCCGCCTTGGCCGTGCCTGGCAGGAGCCTGCCAGCGACTACGCACGGCGGCTCGGCCGGATGGTGCGCCTGGACGAGGTCGAGCTGCGCCAGGAGCCGCTGTCGGGCGGGGTGGACGCTGCCGTGCGGGCAGACTCGGCCCGTGTGCTGGAGCGGCTCGCGCGGCTCGCACGCGGCGGCAGCAGCCCGTCGGTGCTCGTTGCCGATCCGCGCGGGCGCAGCCTCGGCAGCGAGGAGCTCGCCAGCTGGGTGGCCGGGCAGCCCCACGTCGCCGCAGTGGTCGGTGGTGCTGCCGGGCTCAGCGACGAGGTCCGCAGCCGCGCAGGGCTCGTGCTCGCGATCGGGCGGGTGACCCTGCCACACGAGCTCGCCCGGGTGGTCGTGCTCGAGCAACTCTACCGCTCACTGAAGATCCTGCGTGGCGAGCCCTACCACTGCTGACGGGTCGGCATCGGGCCGGGGATCCCCGCTGGTACGATCTGCCGCATGACCTTCGCGATGCAGACCTACCCGCTCAACGACCTCGTCGACGCGCTGCAGGCCAGCGTGGACGGCCTCGCCCGCAGCGCGTCGGCGCCGGGCACGCCCCGGGTGGAGTTCGAGCGTCCGCGTGAGGAGCGGTTCGGGGACTTCGCCACCAACGTCGCGCTGATGCTCGCCCCGGTCATGGGCCAGGCCCCCCGCGAGGTCGCGGCCAGCCTGCAGGAGCAGCTGGCAGGCATCGATGGCGTGGCCGCCGTGGATGTCGCCGGGCCCGGATTCATCAACGTGACCATGGCCGACGACTGGTTTGCCGGCGTGCTCGCTGCGGTGCTCGCTGCCGGCGAGCGCTACGGCGCCGGGGTCGTCGCCGAGCCCGAGCAGCTGCACCTGGAGTTCGTCAGCGCCAACCCGCTCGGGCCGCTCACCGCAGCGTCCGGGCGACACGCGGCCTATGGCGACAGCCTCGGCCGGATCCTGCGCTTTGCCGGACACCGCGTGCACACCGAGTACTACCTCAACGACCGCGGCCGCCAGGTGCGCCTGTTTGGCGAGTCGATCCACGCCCGCGCCACCGGCGGGGAGGTCCCCGAGGACGGCTACCGCGGCGCCTACGTGGCCGAGCTCGCGGAGTCGCTCGGCGCAACCGCCAGCGACGACCCTGCCGTGCTCGGGCGTCGCGGCATCGAGGCGATGACCGAGCAGGTCCGCGCCACGCTCGAGCGCTTCGGGGTTGCCTACGACGCCTGGCAGTCCGAGCAGGCCCTGCACGACGATGGCACCGTCGACGATGCCATCGCAGCGCTGCGCGAGGCCGGCCACCTCTACGAGTCCGAGGGGGCGACCTTCCTGCGCACCACGAGCTTCGGCGACGACAAGGACCGTGCGATCGTCCGTGCCGACGGCGACCCGACCTACTTCGCCTCCGACCTCGGCTACATCGTCCACAAGCACGCCGCGGCCATCGACCGCGCGATCTACGTGCTCGGTGCCGACCACCACGGCTACATCGGCCGCATGACCGCCGCCAACCAGCTGCTCGGCCACGCCCCGGCATCGCTCGAGGTGCTGATCCTGCAGATGGTCCACCTGACCGAGGCCGGCGAGCAGAAGAAGCTCTCCAAGCGCGCGGGCACGATCGTCACGCTCGACGAGATCATCGACCGGATCGGCGTGGATGCCGCCCGCTACTTCCTGATCCAGCGCTCACACGACCAGTCGGTGGAGATCGACCTCGACCTGGCCGTCGAGCAGTCCGATGCCAACCCGGTGTACTACATCCAGTACGCCCACGCCCGCATCTGCTCGATCCTGCGGAAGGTCGAGGACGAGCTGGGCATCCCCGCCGGCGTGGCGCTCGAGCAGGAGGTGGCGGTGCCCGGCGAGCTGCTTCCAGCCGAGCGCCGGCTGGTCAAGCGCCTGGCCGAGTACCCCACCGCGGTCGCGCAGGCCGCCGAGCGCCGCGCCGTCCACCGGATCCCGGTCTACATGCACGAGCTGGCACAGGACTTCGCGAGCTTCTACCGTGACTGCCGGGTGATGGGGGACGGCATCGAGCGTCCCACGACCATCTTCCGGATGCAGCTCTGCCTGGCCACGCGACGCGTGCTCGCCACGAGCCTCGACCTGATCGGTGTGTCAGCTCCCGAGCGGATGTAGTCCTGCTCAGCCGAGGAAGCCGCCGGGCCAGGACTCGCCCGTGAACGAGTCGAAGTTCGCGGAGTGGCGGCCGGAGTGGCCACCGATCACGTGCCCGAGGTCCTCGCCGGTGAAGGCATCCACGTTGCGGGGGAACTGCTCCTGCCCGATCATGTGGGGGAAGGGCTCGCCGCTGAACTCGTCGAACGCCGGCACCGGGCGACCACGGGCCGCAGGCCCGTCTGCCGACGGCACGTGCCGGACGATCTCGCGGGGCCTGGCATGCTCGATGGCACGCTCGGCCTGGTCGCTGGCGGCGCGTACCGACCGCAGCGCATCATCGACCTGCCGGCCGAGCATCGCGAGCTGTGCGGACTGTCCGGGCGAGCCTGCTGCGTCGATGCCGCCGCGCAGGGAGTCGATCCGTGCCTGTGCAGCGACCTTGTGCTGGCCGCCGTTGCCCTCGAGGAAGCGGCTGGCCCACTGGGTCGAGCGCCGCACGCCGTTGGAGAGCACGAGCTGCACGTCGCCCTGCGGGCTGCGCTGGCGGCCGAGGGTGGAGATTCCCTCCAGTGCCGCGGAGAGCCCCTGGCTCGAGGCGGTCACGTGCATGCCGACCAGGTCGAGCCGCTCGGGCGTGACGGCTGCGCCGCCGGATGCCATCTCGCCGATCATCCGCGAGGCATCGCCGAGGTGGCTGCCCGCTGACTGCACGTGGTTTGCCACCACGCGATTCATGAAGAGGTTCCCTGCGGAGATCGCTGCCATGTCCCGTTTCCTCGTCCGTGTGGCCACGCGTTGCCGTGGCCCATCCCACCGGAGTGTCGGGATCGCAGCAGGATTCGTTGCGGGCGATCCAGGCCGCAGCGTCGCTCAGAGCTCGTAGAAGATCGCCGGGCTGATGCGCTGCAGCTCTGCGGCGATGGTGGTCATGAGCCCGCTCGCGATGAGGATGCCGAAGGTGATCACGAGGATCCCGCTGGCGATCCGGATCGGTCCCATGTGGCGGCGGATCCAGCCGGAGCGATCATGGAGCCAGCTGGCCCCGGCCGCAGCCGCGACCATGGGGAGCCCGAGCCCTGCGGAGAAGACCGCCAGCAGCGCCGCTCCCTGCCATGCGGTGTCCTGGGTGCCGGCGAGCGTCAGGGCCGCACCCAGCATCGGCCCGATGCAGGGCGACCAGGCCATGGCGAACGCCATCCCGAACGTGGCGGCACCTGCCCCGCCGCGGATCGTGGCGGGCCGTGAGGGGCCGCCGCTGGCCAGCATCCGCACGGGCAGGCGATGCTCGAAGACGATGAAGAGTCCCAGCGCGACGACGATCCCGCCGCCGACCAGCTGCGCGGCCCCGATGTTGCGAACCAGGGCCTGGCCGAGCGGTGCCGCAGCGGCACCGAGGAGGATGAAGATCGCCGAGAATCCGCCCACGAATGCTGCTGCCCGGACCATCGTGCGGCGCCGGTCGGAGGGATCCCCGCCGGTGAGGTAGGCCAGGTAGCCCGGCACCAGTGGCAGCATGCAGGGCGAGAGGAATGCCAGCAGGCCGGCCGCGAAGGTCAGCAGGACATCGAGCGGCTGCAGCACGGCGAACCGTCAGGCGCCGTCGGCGCTGACGGCGTCGATCGCGCCCAGGAGCTCCGGCAGCTGGGCGGGCCCGCGACGCACCCAGGCGATCTCACCTGCGGCGTTGACCATGACGGTGTGCGGCTGCCCGAGGCCGACCCCGAGCGTGTCCGAGACCAGCGTGCGGTCTGCATCGTCGATCACGACGGGCTCGCCTGCGGCATCCCAGCCGTGCTCGACGACGAAGGCATCGGCGAGGTCGGCCCGGTCCTCGACGGCGATGAAGTAGACGTTGGCATCGGGGCGCTCCGCGAGCATGTCGGCAACGTCGCTGGCCTCGGCCTCGCAGGACCCACACCATGAGGCGAAGACCTTGAGCACGGCCGGCAGCTCGAGGTCCGAGCTTGCGAACTCCTCACCGGCCGTCGTGGTGGCCGTGAACTCCGGCAGCGCCGCGCGGGCGTCCGGCCGGACCAGGGAGACCGCGATCGCCTCGACGGCCTCGTCGGCCTCCTCGTCCTCGCGCTGGAAGGCGCCCGTGAGGCCGATCGTCATCAGGATGCCCAGGGCGAGCAGGCCCACGACCAGTGCTGCGAGGCGTCCGGCGCCGTCCATGTCCATTGCTGCTCCTTGCGCAGGGTGTGGCATGCAGCGTGGGGGCCGGCCAGCAACCTCACGACCACCACGTCTTCAGCTGCCACGTTCGTGCCGGCAGCCCCACGCCGCACCGGTAAGCTTACCCAACCGACCATCCGCATACCCATCGGAGGCCCCGCAGTGGATGCGATCAGCGAAGTCCTCGTCGTTGCCGGCGCGGCGGTTGCCGCCTGGATGGCCGGCTGGTTCGTGCTGGCAACGCTCCTGCGCAACAACTCGATCGTGGACATCGCCTGGGGGCTGGGCTTCGTGCTCATCTCCTGGGTGCTCGTGGCCTGGACGTCCGCGGCCGACGGTGCAGGGGCACAGCTCCTTGCGGTTGCCGTGCTCGTCAGCATCTGGGGGGTGCGGCTCTCATGGCACATCGGCCGCCGCAACATCGGCCATGCCGAGGACTTTCGCTACGCGCAGTGGCGGGAGGACTGGGGGCGCTGGGTCGTGCCACGCGCCTTCGTGCAGGTCTTCATGCTGCAGGGCGTGCTGATGCTGCTGGTGGCACTGCCGATCCTCGTTGCCGCCGCCGCTGCGCCCGCCTCCCTGGGCGTGCTCGGCATGGTGGGGGTGGTCGTGTTTGCGATCGGGTTCGGGATCGAGTCGGTTGCCGATCGCCAGCTGGCCCGCTTCATCCGCGAGGAGAAGACGCCCGAGCAGCCGGTGATGCAGTCGGGGCTGTGGCGCTACAGCCGCCATCCCAACTACTTCGGGGAGGCGGTGCTGTGGTGGGGGATCGCGCTGCTGGCCGTGAGCGCCCCCAACGGCTGGCTCGCCCTGCTGGGCGCCGCCGCGATCACGTTCCTGCTGCGCTGGGTCAGTGGCGTGCCCTTCCTGGAGCAGCGTTTCGAGGGGCGGCCCGGCTGGGACGACTACGTCGAGCGCACGAGCATCTTCATCATGCTGCCCCCCCGCCGCTCAGCCGCCGAGCAGTGAGCGGGCCTGGGGGATGGCTGCCCTGACCTTGGCCGCATAGCCCACGGGGTCCGCCGGACGCTGCGATGCCGCTGCGATGGTGCCCCAGTCCTGTCCCTGGCGCGAGGACGCGTAGCGGGCCAGCGAGCGCAGCGCGACGTTGGCGTTGGTGGCTGGATCGAATGCCTGCTGCGGAGTCAGCCGGGCCTCGGCCAGCATTCCCCGGGTGTTGAGCTGGAAGAGCCCGAAGCTCGTGCCGCCATCCCCGACGGCGGTGTTGTCCCCGCTGGACTCGACCAGCATCATGGCCACGGCGACATCTGCGGGAACGCCATGGCGCGCGGCGACGTCGGCGACCGTGCGGGCGTTCGCCGCCGCGGGAAGTCGTGAGGTCGATCCCGCCGAGGTGACCGGTGCATTCAGCAGGGCCCCCATGCCCGGGATCGCCCCGGCAGCGCCTCCGGCACCCGCGCCTGCGCCTGCGCCTGCGAGGCCGGGAAGCCCGGCAAGCCCGCCGAGCCCGGCAAGGCCCGGGAGGCCACCCATGGTGGCTCCGTCGCCCTCGCCGTCGCCCTCGCCATCCCCGAACATCCCCTCGAGTCCCTGCGCCCCCATGAGCTGGGGAACCAGGCCCAGCGCATCGGGCCCCAGCTGGGCGAGCGCACCGATCCCGCCCGCGCCCAGCGCCATGGCGGCACCACCGGCCTGGCTGGCACCGGCTGCATCCGCGGGCTCGCCCGTCGTGGCGGCGTGGGCCGAGTCCCGAGCCTGTGCCGCTGCCTGGGCGGGGCCGCCGAGGTGCATCTCCGCCAGCAGCGCCGGCGCGTGACGCACCATCAGATCGTGGGTCCTGCCCGGTGCGGCATGGGCTGCCTTCAGCAGCTCGTTGAACTGGGCGTGGGCGCCCGACGCTGCATGTCCATGCCCGGGGGGCGGGGTGGGCATCGGGCCTGTCGGGGGAACCTGCATCACCCCCAACATAGAACAAGCTGACAGAAATGCAAAGGATGTGTGGCTGGGGGGTCAGGCCCGTCGAGTGCGCACCAGCGCGACGTTCGACTCCCGCCCGGCTGCGTCCCGTACCTGCACGAACACGGCCTTGTAGCCGGCACCATCCGAGAGCTCGTGGTCCAGCGGCGTGGCAAACGCTCGCCACGGGCCCCAGGTTCCATCCTCGTTCGCGGTACGGACCTCGTGCACCCCGACGTCGTCGACGGCATCGATCCCCAGCCGGACCAGCGGCCCGTCAACGACCTCGGGGATGGTCACGCCGAGCAGCTGGGGGTCTGCCTCGTCGTGGGGGCCGGCCGGCGGCTCGCCCACCGGGTCCTCGCCACCTGGCGCGGCCACGAATGACAGCAGCCGGTAGAGCGTGCCCGACTCGTTGCCGGCCGCATCCCGCACCTGCACGAAGATCCCCTTGGTGCCGTGCCCCGGGCTGAGCAGGTGCTCGACCTCCGTCTGGTACGGGCGCCACGCTCCCCACTCGCCGTCCTCGTTGGCCAGTCGCACGCCCGTGACCGCGACGTTGTCGGTGGCCTCGACCCGCACCACCACCTGCCGGGTCCAGGACACGGCAGGCGCCTCGGCCCGCTCCAGGACGGGAGCCTCGGCATCGGCCTGGTCGCCATCGCCCGCGACCGGGCCATCCACGCCGGGAGCCGCGACATCCACGCGCCGCGTGCGCAGCAGGGTGACCTGCGACTCGTTGCCGGCAGCATCCCGTACCTGCACGAACACGGCCTTCGGGCCCAGCCCCGGTGAGAGGTCGTGCTCGACCCGCGTGGCGAAGGCACGCCACGGTCGCCACTGGCCATCCTCGTTGGCCAGGCGCATCCCCGTGACGCCACGATCATCGATGGCGTTGACCTCGACGACCACGACGCCAGTGGTGGTCTCCACCGGGATGGTCGCCTCGACGATCACGGGAACCCCCACGTCCGGGCCATCATCCGGGGGTGGGACGAGGTTGCCCTGGCCGTCGTCGACGCCGCCCCCGCCGCCGGGGGGTGGGGCTGCGGCGTCGCCACCGTCGTCGACGGCCGGGTCGGCATCGCGCTCCTGCTCGATCCGGTAGGTCGCGTACACCACGGCCGAGCCGTTGCCGGCGGCATCCTCGACCTGCACGAAGATCCCCTTGGTGCCCGCTCCCGGGGTAGGGGTCACCACGAGCTCCTCCTCGTAGCTGCGCCACGGCTCCCACGTGCCATCCTCGCTGGCGATCCGCATGGCGGTCACGCCGCGATCGTCCCGCGCGACCACCCGGACGGGCACGGTCGGTCCCGGGGTGGTCGTCGGCACCTCCACGCGCTCGATCTCCGGCGCGGTGGTGTCGGGCTCGGGACGCACGTCCACGGTGCGGGTGAGCATCCCGGACTCGTTCCAGGCGTGGTCGCGGACCTGTGCGGTGATGGCCTTCAGGCCCCAGCCGGCCGAGACCCGGACGCTGGACTCGCTGGCAAACGCCAGCCATGGCCCGAACTCGCCGTCCTCCCCGGCGAACCGCATCTGGGCGACCCCCACGTCGTCCGTGGCCAGCAGCACCACCGGCACGTCGCGCTCGTGGGAGGTTGCCGGCACGACGACGTCCGTGAGGACGGGCGGCTCGAGGTCGGGGGCCGGCAGCGGCTCCCATGCCGGCCACGGCCCCTGGGCGGGGCCCTGGCGGACGATGCGCCGCCCCGCCTCGCCAGCGATGGCATTTCCATGCGGATCGACGGCAATGCCGTGGGGGACGCGACTGGTCGGCGTGCCCACCGACACCGACGCGAGGTGCTGGCCGTGGCCCGTGAACTTCTGGATGCGGCGGCAGGTCGTGTCCATCACGTACACGTAGCCGTAGGCATCGAGCCCCACGTCGTACGGTGCGGCGAAGCGTCCGTGGCGACAGTGGTCGGGGTCGGGCTCGCCCCAGGTCCGCGTGAACGCGTAGGTGCCATCGGGCTGCCAGTCGAAGCGCTGCACCCGGGAGTTGGTCTGCTCGACGGTGAAGATCGTCCGTCCGTCCATGCTGA
>SKUG01000154.1 GCA_007122215.1 Thermoleophilia bacterium
GCAGCCAGTTCTGGTGATCGGGTCCTGTGCGGTGAGGGCAAGGAGCGTGAGCGCAGGCGTACCCTGCGTACGTCAAGCGAGCAGCGACGCAGCCATCGCCGCACAGGCTCCCCGGGCTGGATTCGAACCAGCAACCCTCTGATTAACAGTCAGATGCTCTACCATTGAGCTACCGGGGACCGGCTGCCGGCACGGCCGTGTCGGCAGGCCCATACTGTACCGGATCGGGACCTGCGCGTCAGGAGGTCAGGGCGAGGGCCTCGTGCACCGGCACGGCGTCGGCGCCGATGGCATCTGCCACCGCGACGTTGGTGACGTGGCTGCCGATCACGTTGGCTCCGCGGGCCAGCATCGGGTCGTCGAGCAGGGCACGCTCCACCCCACTGGCCGCGATCCGGCGGATGAAGGGGAGCGTCACGTTGGTCAGCGCGTGGGTGGAGGTCACCGGCACGGCCCCGGGCATGTTGGCGACGCAGTAGTGGATGACGTCCTCGACCTCGTAGGTGGGATCGCTGTGGGTGGTGGGACGGGTGGTCTCGAAGCAGCCGCCCTGGTCGACGGCGATGTCGACCACGACGCTGCGGGGCCGCATCGAGCGCAGCATCTCCCGGTCGACGAGGCTCGGGGCCTTTGCGCCGGGGACGAGCACCGCGCCGATCACGAGGTCGGCATCGCTGATCAGGTCGATGATGGTCATGCGCGAGGACATGATCACGTTGAGCCGGCCGCTGAAGGTGCGCTCGAGCTCGCGCATGCGGTCGACCGAGAGGTCGACGACGGTGGTGTTGGCCCCGAGTGCGAGCGCGATGCCGGCCGCGTTGGAGCCTGCCATTCCGCCGCCGAGGACGACGACCTTGGCGGGCCGCACGCCGGGAACCCCTCCGAGCAGCACGCCGCGTCCGCCGCGCGGGCGCTCGAGCAGGCCCGCTCCGACCTGGGGGGCGAGGCGTCCTGCGACCTCGCTCATCGGGGCAAGCAGTGGCGTGCGCCCGTCCTCGGTGGAGACGGTCTCGTAGGCGATGCAGGTCGCGCCCGTGTCGCAGAGCGCACGGGCGAGGTCCGGCACGGGGGCCAGGTGCAGGTAGGTGAAGAGCACCTGCCCGGGCCGCAGCAGGGCGACCTCCTCGGCCAGCGGCTCCTTGACCTTCATCACCATGTCGGCGGTGTCCCAGACGGCATCGCGATCCGCGATCCGGGCGCCGGCCCCGACGTAGTCCTGGTCGGTGAACTGGCTGCCCTCACCGGCTCCGGCCTCGACGAGCACCTCGTGGCCGTCGCGCACGAGCTCGTGCACGCCACTGGGGGTCATCGCGACCCGGTACTCGTCCTGCTTGCGCTCCGTGACAACTCCGACCAGCATGCCGGCGAGCCTACCCGACCCGTGCTGCGGCCACCACCTCGAGCAGGATGCGCTCCATCAGCTCGAGGTCTGCAAGCTCGATCCGTTCCTCGGCGGTGTGGATGTCCTGCATCGCGTTGCAGAGGTTCACGGCGCTGCGGCCCGCCGCCCGGAAGACGTTGACGTCGCTGCCGCCACCACAGGGAACTCCCGTCGGTTCGAGCCCGACGCGTTCCAGGGCCTGTCCTGCCAGCTGCCAGGACGGGTCGCTGCCGGGAACGCGATAGCCAACGTATGCGTCCCGCACGTCCACCGCGCAATCGATGCCGTGGACCGCTGCGGCATCGGTTGCGGCCTGGATCACTGCCTCCACGGTCGCGGACAGGCGCGCAGGGTCCATGCTACGTGCCTCGATGGCGACGTCACAGGCCGCTGCGACCACGTTGCTCGCGCTGCCACCGGTGATCGTGCCGACGTTGACGGTCGTGTCGGCATCGATCCGGCCGTGGGGCATCCGGCCGACGGCCGTGGCTGCCGCCAGGATCGCGCTGCGTCCCTGCTCGGGGGCGATCCCGGCATGTGCGGCCACGCCCCGAAAGCGCAGGTCGATCCAGGCCTGGGATGGCGCACGCTCGACCAGGCACCCGATGCGATCGGCGTGGTCCATCACGAAGATGGAATCGGCCTCGAGCGCGCTGAGGTCGAGCGCGGCGGCACCGAGCAACCCGACCTCCTCGCAGACGGTGAAGACGAGCTCTATCCCCGCATGGGGGATGTCCTGCTCGACGATGGTTCGAACCGCTCCAATGGCCACTGCGACGGCTGCCTTGTTGTCGACCCCGATGATGCCAGCCCGCGCGTTATGGAAGGTCCCTCCGGTCACCGTCGGCTCGAGGGGCGCCGTCAGCGGGACGGTGTCCATGTGGGCACAGATGGCGATCGCGGTGCCCGTGGCAGTGGCGGGAAGCCGGGCGATGAGGTTGCCGGACGTTCCCCCCACGACCGTTGCGGCATCGTCCTCCCGGACCTCGAGGCCCAGTGACTCGAGCTCGGCTCGCAGCGCATCTGCGAGCGCCCGCTCCTGTCGTGCCTCGGAGGGGATGCTGCAGATCTGGTGGAGCAGGTCGAGCGTGCCGGGGTGGGCCGTGGTCATCCCACCGTCCCGGCACCGTGCCCGGCCGCAGCCGACTCACCGTAGCGCTGCACGACCATGGCGGCGACGAAGTCACGGAACAGGGGCTCGGGTCGCGTCGGCCGGGAGACGAACTCGGGATGGAACTGGGAGGCGACGTACCAGGGGTGGTCGCTGAGCTCGATCACCTCGACGAGCCGCCCGTCGGGCGAGGTCCCACTGACGACCATGCCGGCCTCCTCCAGGGCCCCGCGCAGCTCGAGCGAGACCTCGTAGCGGTGACGGTGGCGCTGTGCGACGGTCTCCACGCCGTATGCCGCGGCGGCGCGCGTGCCGGGACGCAGGTGGACCGGCTGGGCACCGAGGCGCATGGTGGCGCCCTTGTCCTCGATGTCCTTCTGCTCGGGCAGCAGGTCGATCACGGGCCATGCCGTCTCGCGGTCGAACTCGCTGCTGTTGGCACCGCGCATGCCCGCCAGCGAGCGGGCGATCTCCACGACGCCGACCTGCATCCCCAGGCAGATCCCGAGGTAGGGGACGCCGTTCTCGCGGGCCCAGCCCGCTGCTGCCACCTTGCCCTCGATGCCGCGCTCGCCGAAACCCCCGGGAACCAGCACGCCGTCACATCCGCCCAGCACGTCGTCGAGGTCCTCGGACTCGAGGCCCTCGCTGTCGACCCACTGGATCGCCACCCGGGCGCCGTGGAAGATCCCCGAGTGCTTGAGCGCCTCCACGACGGACATGTAGGCATCGTGGAGCTGCACGTACTTGCCCACGAGCGCGACGTTGACCTGGCGCGTGCGCCGCTGCATCCGGTGCACGAGCGCCTCCCAGTCCGACATGTCGGCCGGGCCCCCGGGCAGCCCGAGGCGCTCGACCACGAGC
>SKUG01000103.1 GCA_007122215.1 Thermoleophilia bacterium
GGGACCGGCAAGACCTCCGGCCGCGGGCACAAGGGCCAGAAGGCCCGCTCGGGCTCGCACATGGTGCGCGCCGGCTTCGAGGGCGGCCAGAACCCGCTCTACATGCGGGTGGGCAAGCAGCGCGGCTCGACCAAGAAGATGTCGATGCCGATGGGCCCCTTCCGCACCTACAGCCAGCCGGTGAACGTCTCCTCGCTGGAGCGCTTCGAGGCGGGCAGCACGGTCGGGCCGGAGGAGCTCAAGGCAGCGGGGCTGATCGCCAAGCTGCACGTGCCGGTCAAGGTGCTGGGCCGTGGCGACCTGCCACACGCCCTGACCGTCCGGGCACACGGCTTCTCCGAGAGCGCCCGCCAGAAGATCGAGGCAGCCGGCGGGACCGTCGAGCCGATCGAGGGACCTGCGCGGCGCCCCGCACGCACGGGCACGGACGAGTAGACTGCCCCAGCCATCATGATCGCGTGACGCAGGTCGCAGACGCCGCCTGCAGGGAGCAAACGTGGGAAGCATCAGCTTTGCAGCACTGGGCAACGCCTTCCGGATCCCCGAGATCCGGAAGAAGGTCCTGTTCACGCTGTTCATCCTGCTGCTCTACCGCATGGGCTCGTTCCTGACCGTCCCGGGCTACAACTCCCAGCAGATCCAGGACTTCTTCGCCAACAACTCGGCCGGCATCTTCGGCCTGCTCGACCTCTGGACCGGTGGCGGCCTCTCGAACGCCGCCATCTTCGGCCTGGGCGTGATGCCCTACATCACCGCGTCGATCATCATGCAGCTGATGGCCGTGGTGATCCCCGCCGTCGACAAGATGCGCAAGGAAGGCGAGGCCGGCTACCGGCGCATCAACCGCATCACCCGCTACCTCACGGGCGTGCTCGCGGCCATGCAGGCCACCGGCTACTACATGCTGTTCCGCCAGTCGCAGGCGCTGCCGCCCGAGGTCCAGCAGGCGGCGTTCTTCTCCACCCAGAACCTCTCCCGGATGGCGCTGGTCATCATCTCGCTCACCGCAGGAACCCTGCTCCTGATGTGGCTCGGGGAGCTGATCACCCAGCGCGGCGTGGGCAACGGCATCTCCCTGCTGATCTTCGCCAGCATCCTCGCGGGCGTCGGAGGCGGCCTGACGGCATGGTTCAGCCTCGACCCGATCAAGCGGATCGTGCTGCCCCTGATCGTGGTGGGCGTGACCGTGGCGGTGGTGTTCGTCCAGGAGGGCCAGCGCAAGATCCCCGTCCAGTACGCACGGCGCCAGGTCGGGCGCAAGATGACCCAGGGTGGCAGCACCTACCTGCCGCTGCGCGTGAACATGGCGGGCGTGATCCCGATCATCTTCGCCACCGCGCTGATGGCGTTCCCGGCGACCTTCGCCCAGTACGCGCCGGACACCGACTTCGGCAACATCATCCGCGACGTGGGCAACGCGCTCTCGCCGACCAGCACCATCGGCGTGTTCTTCGAGGCGGGACTGGTCGTGATGTTCACGTTCTTCTACACGATGGTGCAGTTCAACCCGGTCGACCAGGCCGACAACCTCAAGAAGTACGGCGGCTTCATCCCGGGGGTGCGCCCCGGAGCTCCCACGGCCCACTACCTGAGCCGGGTGCTCACGCGCCTGACCTTCCCGGGGTCGCTCTACCTGGCGACGCTCGTGATCATCCCGTGGGCGGTGATCACGCTGCTCAACTTCCCGCAGTCGGTCTACGGTGCCCTGGGTGGAACGACCATCCTCATCGTCGTGGGCGTCGCGCTGGACTCGATGCGCCAGATGGAGTCCCAGCTGGTGATGCGCAACTACGACGGGTTCCTCAAGTAGCCCGGATCGCCTCGGTGGCGGTTGTCGCACGCCGGGTGTGGGGAGGGGCCGGCAGTGCAGGACAGCTGGCGAGCGCGCTGGTCAATGGGACGCAAGGTCATCCTCCTCGCCCGCGCCGAACAGGTGTCGTGCCCGCGCCTGTGCGTCCTGCGTTGCCAGCACGAAGACGATGTCACCGGCCAGCAGTTCCCGGTAGCTCCGTGGCACGAGCACCTCGGTGGAACGGACGATGGCGCTGATGCTGATCTCCTCAGGCAGCGACAGCGCCTGGATGCTGAGACCTGCGACGGGGCTTCGGTCGGTGATGGTGAACTGCATGACCCGGGCGTTGAGGCGGTTCAGCGCGGCCAGCTCCACATCCATGGCATCGGTGGTTGGGCTTGCGCGGCCCAGTCCGAGCCACCTGCCAAACGGGACGGCCGTCGTTCCCTGGAGGACGGCCGAGGTCACCACGACGAAGACCACGACGTTGAAGATCAGGTGGCGCACTCTGCGCGCCTGCAATGAGGGGGTATGTCCCGAGCACGATCGGGACTGCTCCGCGCAGGCCCGCCCACGAGATGAACGCCTTCTCCCGGGCAGAGAAGCGCCGCCCCGGGAGGGAGAGCAACACCGCGATCGGCCGGGCGACGAACATCAGGACGCATGCGATCACCATGGCGGGCACGGCGAGCTCGAACACCTGGCGGGGGAATGCGAACAGCCCCAGGATCACGAACATCGAGATCTGCATCAGCCAGGCTGCCCCGGCCTGGAACTGGAGCACGCTCTGCCGGTACGGAAACTCCCTGCCGGCAACGACGACGCCGGACACGTAGACGGCGAGGAATCCGCTCGCGCCGAGCAGCGTTGTCAGGGAGTATCCGACAAGGGCTGCCGAGAGCAGGAAGAGCGACGAGAAGCCGGCGTGTTCAAATCGCAGGTGCTGCATCGCGTGGCGCAATACCCTGCCCCAGAGGTATCCCAGCACGATGCCCCCGCCCATCTGAAGCAGGAAGAAGACGGTGACTGCCGGGGCCGAGAACGCGACGTCCTGCGTGATGAGTTCCAGCAGCGTCACCGTCAGGAAGATGGCCATGGGGTCGTTCAGCCCAGATTCTGCCTCGAGGACGCGAAGCAGGCGCCTGCGCATTCGCTGGCCACGCAGCACCGCGAACACGGCTGCCGCATCGGTCGAACCGACGATGGCGCCGAGCAGCAGTGCCTGCAGGAAGGTCAGGTCCAGCACGTACCATGCCGCTACTGCCGTCACCGTGGCCGTTATCGCAACGCCGATCGTTGCCAGGGATACTGCCGAGGGAAGCACCTCGCGCACGGATCGGTAGGGCGTGTGGAGCCCGCCCTCGAAGAGGATCACGACGAGGGCGACGATGCCTGCGAGCTGCGCCTGGGTGGCGTTGTCGAAGTAGATGACTCCGGTGACATCGCTTCCGAGAATGAAGCCTGCCGCGAGGAAGAGCACCAGGGCCGGTACCCCGATCCGGGAGGAGAGGCGGGCAGCCAGAACCCCCCCGAGCACGATCGAGGCCGCGA
>SKUG01000068.1 GCA_007122215.1 Thermoleophilia bacterium
CGATGCGCTGGCCTGGCTGGTCATCGAGGGCACGGGCGAGCCCGCCCTCCCCGCCGCCCGGATCCGGGAGCTCGCAGCTGCCGCGCTGGCCGAGCACGAACTGGCCGGCTCGCCGTGCGAGGTGGGGGTGCACTGGGTGGCTGCGGACCGGATCCGCAGCCTCAACGCCGAGCATCGCGGGGTGGATGAGGCCACCGACGTGCTGAGCTTCCCGATCGACGGCACCGATCCCGTGCCTGCGGGGATGCCGCGCCAGCTCGGGGACATCCTGATCGCGCAGGAGGTCGTCGCGGCGCAGGTCGCGGCCGGGGAGGCGATCGAGGCCGAGGCGAGCCTGCCCGCGGCGCTCGAGCGCTGCCTGGTGCATGGCATGCTGCACCTGCTCGGGCACGCCCACGACGATGACGCGGCCCGCAGCGCGATGCGCGAGCTCGAGGACCGCCTGCTCGGACACGCTGGGGGAGGGGCCTGATGCGCAGCTGGCTGCGGCGACGGCTCGGCTTCTCGCGGCGCTACCGCGACCTGCACCGCACACGCTCGCTGGTGCAGTCCTTCAACTACGCCTTCGAGGGCATCATCCACGTTCTCGCGACCCAGCGGAACATGCGCATCCACTTCGCGGCGACGCTCGTGGCGCTGGGGCTGTGCATGTACTTCGGGGTGCGCCGAACCGAGTTCGCGCTGGTGATGATCGCGGCGTCGATGGTGATCATCGCCGAGATGCTCAACACCGCCGTCGAGGCCGCGGTCGACCTCTCCACCCGCCAGTACAACCCGCTCGCGAAGATCGCCAAGGACGTCGCGGCCGGTGCGGTGTTCATCGCCGCGGCCAACGCGCTGGTGATCGCCTACCTGGTCTTCGGCTGGCGCATCGGCAACTCGTCCGAGGCGATGATCATCGCCATCCGCCAGGCCCCGGTGCACCTGACGGTGATCGCGCTGACGGTGACCTTCTTCGGCACCATCGCGCTGAAGGCGTTCACCGGCCGCGAGGGCGCGACCTCCCTGCGCGGTGGCTGGCCCAGCGGGCACGCGGCGATCGCGTTCTCGGTCTGGATGGCCGTGACGATGATCACCTACGAGTACGTCTACGGCACGCTGCTGAGCGTGCTCACCTTCCTCCTGGCAACGCTCGTGGCCCACACCCGCGTCGAGTCGGGCGTGCACACGGTGGGCGAGGTGATTGCCGGTGCAGTCTTCGGCTCGCTGGTGTCGCTGACGATCTTCCAGTTCGTGCTGCTGGTCAGCTGAGGAGGAGGGGCGTGATGGGCAGGGATGGGAGTCGTTGGGCGCGCTGGCAGGGGCTGCTGCTGGCATCCTGCGTGCTGCTCGCGGCTGCGGGCATCGTGGTTGGCTGTGGTGGCAGCGACGAGGGTGGAGATCGGCCGGGGGCAGCACCGGGTGAGTCGCATGGCGGCGACGCGCCCGGGCCGCGGGAGGTCTCCGAGCAGGACCTCGTTGGGGAGTATCGGCTGTGGAGCCAGGAGCCGGATGAATGGGCGCAGCTGCAGGCCTGGCATGAGGGCAGCGCGACCTACACGCTGGAGCTCACCGGGGACGCGGAGGCGAGGGGTGTGTGGTCCTGCAACGGCTTTTGGGGGGCCTGGACGCTGGATGGGAGCGAGGTCACACTTGCGGATGTCGCCACAACGCAAATGGGATGCGGGACAGTGATCGGGGCCCCGTTCCCGGACGCCCTGCGCGTCGAGCCGGACGTCGAAGCGGGCAGCGACTTGGCAATGCTGCGGATCCTCGTGCCGACGTTCCACGAGGCCGATGATGCGGCCGTTGGGGATCCCACCGATTGGGCCTTCCGGCGCGTCGAGGTCCTCAGAGAGGACTGATCTCCTCGCTGCCATCGTGGTGGCAGCATCGGTTCGCTAGCGTCGGTCCACGGTGCCCCGGTAGCTGAGGCTGCGCACCGATGGTGCCGGGGCGGCTCGGACGTGGACGGTGCCCGCCGGCGGGCGGGACATCCGCTCCATCTGGCGGAAGGCCGACTGCTCGAGCACCGTCTCGGTGCGCCGGCGGTCCAGCTCGTCGCTCCAGCGCCCGCGGGCCGACCCCAGCGAGCGCGCCACGGCCGCGACCGCCCGCCCAGGAGCTGCGAGCAGCGGTCGCACGGCCAGCCAGGCCCCGCGCAGCACGAGCACGACGAGGGCCAACAGGGCGCGGGCCACCACACCTGCCCCGGCCACGCCGGCACCGCGCAGCTGCGTGGCGATCGTTGATGTCCACGACGCGACGACAGCTGCCACCTGCCTGCACGCCTGCAGGCACGTCGTGCCAGCAACCTGGCCTGCAGCTGCGAGCCGGGTGCCGGCCCGTGTGGCGGTGGCCGGGATCGATCTGTCACGTTGGGTGCGCGGGGGCGCAGCCAGCGTGCTGGAGCCAATCGTTTCGGGGGACGGGGGGGAGGCTGGCGTGTCGGTGCGGGCCCGCCCGGAATCGCGCGCCACCGCAGGCTCGATGGTGGCCGGGGCCGGGGCAGCGGCGGGCGCCGGGGCTGGAGCCGGCTGCGGAGCAGGAGTGGGGGCCGGAGGACTCGTGTGCCGAACGGGCACATCGGGCGGGCGGGCCCCGGGCTGCTCGCGTCGCCACGAGACCTCCTCGGCCATGCGCATCCGCAGCCCTCCATCGGGGCGCATGGGCGCATCCGTGCCAGCGTGCTGGACGCCGCGTGCCAGCTCGTCCGGATCCGCAACGGTCGCTGTCGTCGCCCAGCCGACGGCGATGCGCAGCACCTCCTCGCTGGCACCGGTGCCATCAGGCGCTGCTGCGGCACCCTCGGATGTCTGCTCTGGAGCCATCCCTGCCCGGACACCACCCAGGGCGCGCACCCTTCGTTACGATCGCGTAAGGATCGTCACCCGCAGGTCACGTGCCGGGCGCTACGCTGCCCTGCATGGATGGCACCACGACACCGGCTGACACGCTGCGAGGCATCCGTGATGACGCCGCGCGCGAGGTGCGTGTCGGCAGCGGCCCGGCCGCTGCAGCGGTGCCGCTCGTGGCAGCCCCGATCCCGGTTCCACCGCCGCACCTTGGCGCTGCGGCAGCATCCGGCGAGCCCGTTGCGGGGACATCCCTGCGCTGGTGGCTGGTGTGCGTGGTGCTGATGGCCCTTGCCGTGGTGACGTGGACCTCCCAGCGCAGCGGCCCGCCCGCCCCGGCTGCGCTGCTGGAACCGGCCCCGGCAGCCGAGGCGAGCCTCGGCACGGAGGTGGCAGGGCCGGCACCGGCAACGGACTGGATGGCGGGCAGCGAGGCGAGGCCCAGCGCTGATCCCCCGCGCGGTCGCCGCCGAAGCCGGGAGCAGGACGGCGAG
>SKUG01000114.1 GCA_007122215.1 Thermoleophilia bacterium
CGCCTCGGGACCCGCATGCACCGGGTGCCCGGCCGGCAGCCAGGCAGCGATCCGCAGGTCGCTCGCGGCCACCCCGAGCAGGGCTGCATCGTCCTCGCTGACGGGTCGAATCACGGCATCCATCGCTCCACGCTCCTCACTCGGGTCCAGGCCACTGCTGGGCAGCATCGGCAGCGGTCCACCGCGGGTTGAGGCCCAACCCGCCCCGACCGCCCGGTCCTGAGCGACTCCAGACGTTCACGTTGGCTCAACGGGGGGTGTGCGCGAGGGCCGCCAGCGGGCAGTATGGGGACATGGACGACTCCGATCCGACACCGCACCAGCCCGGCTCCGGCTCCGGCTCCGACGCCAGCGCCAGCGACGGGACCGCCACGCCCCGGCATCCGATCCAGCAGGCTGCCGACGACGCGCGGGAGATGGTCGCCGACAGCCTGGCTGCCATGGACGACTGGGTGCCGTCGATGCGCGGCATGGTGCACCTGATCGGCGCGGTCATCTTCGCCGGGCTCGGCACCTGGCTGGTGGTCGACTCGATCGAGGCGGGCACCACGCTGGTCGCGCTCGTCTACGCCGTCAGCGTCGTGGCGGGCCTGACGGTCTCGGCGCTCTACCACCGGGTCGGGCGACGCGGCCGCTTCCACCGCTTCTGGCGGCGGCTCGACCACTCCATGATCCTCGTCTGGATCTCTGCCTCCTACACCCCCGTGCTGGTGCTGGCCGTCGCCAGCGGGCTCTCCTGGGTGCTGCTGACGCTCGTCTGGGGCCTGTCGGTGATCGGGATCGCCACCTACTTCATCGTGCCGACCCCGCCGCGCTGGTTCCGGGTGGGGCTGCCGCTCGGGCTCGGCTGGGTCGCACTGGTCGTGCTGCCCGACCTCTCACGCTCGGTGCAGTGGTGGATGCTCGGGCTGATCGCGCTCGGCGGCGTGCTCTACAGCATCGGCGCGCTGCTCTACTTCTACCGCTGGCCGAACCCGCTCCCACGCCACTTCGGCTTCCACGAGGTCTTCCACCTGCTCGTGCTCGCCGCCGCGGCCTGCCACTTCGCCGCGCTCTACCCGCTGATCACGCGCGGCACGGCCTGACCCCGACCGGGCCCTGCCCAGCCACCTGCTACGGTGTGGAGCGATGGCTCCCTCCCGACTGCTGACCAGCATCCTCGCCTGCGGCCTGCTCGCGGCCGGTGCCCTGATCCCGGGCGCCCCTGCCCATGCCGAGCCCCAGGCCGGCGCGCGCATCGTCAACGGCGTGGATGTCGATGCGGCCTCGTGGGAGGCGCGCTGGCAGCCCACGGTAGCGCTGGTCACGGCCAGCGATCCCGACAACGCCAGCGCCCAGTTCTGCGGGGGGACGGTGATCCATCCGCGCTGGGTGCTGACCGCGGCGCACTGCCTCGGTGGGCGCACCGCGGCAGCCGTGCAGGTGCTGGCCGGCACCACCGACCTCACCGACGGCGGGCAGCGGCTCACCGTCACCGAGATCATCCGCCACCCCTCCTACAACCCGGGCGTCGGTGCCGAGTTCGACCACGACGTTGCGCTCCTGCGCCTGGCCTCCGACGCGCCGGTGCCGGCGATGCCCCTGGCCTGGCGTGCACCATCGGTGGATGCGGCATGGGGTGGCGGCGCAGGGCTGGGCGATCCCACCGCGCCGCAGGCCGACCAGGTCGCGTGGGCTGCCGGCTGGGGACTCACCGAGGTCGCACCGCAGACCTTCCCGGACATCCTCCAGGAGGTCGGCTCGCCGGTCATCGCCGATGCCGCCTGCGCAGCCGGCTACGGGCCGGAGTTCGTCGCGAGCCGGATGGTCTGCGCGAGCATCCTCGCCAGCGAGCTGCCCGAGCCGCTGGATAACGGCCTCGGCCACGATGCCTGCTCAGGCGACAGCGGCGGGCCGCTGATCGTCTACCACCCGTTCTCGGCGCAGTGGGTGCAGCTGGGGATCACGAGCTTTGGCCCGGACGAGTGCGGCACCGCGCTCTACGGTGCCTACGCGAAGGTCCCGGCGCTGATCGGCTTCATCACCCAGCACGTGCCGATCAGCCCCGGGCGCATCGCCCCGACCCAGGCCTTCGTGGCGCGTGACAGCCCGGTCGCGCTGCGGGCCGCCTGGAGCGCGCCACACACCCGCAGCGACATGCCGATCCGCCTGCACGTGCGCGACTCGGTCAGCGGGCAGCTCGTGTTCAACGCCCGGGTCGGCACCGGCAGCGGCGCCCGCAACGTCACCGGGCTGCACCCGGGACGGGTGTACCTGCTGCGCGCCCGCGCGGAGGGCGGGCCGGGGGCATCGCCGTGGACGGCCGAGTCCGCACACCGCCTGCCGCGTGATCGCACGCCGCCAACCTTCGTCCGCAACCGGGGGATGGTCGTGGTCACGCGCCGGGCCCGCACTGCGCTGCGCGTGGGCTACCCCGCCGCCCGCGACAACCACCAGGTCGCCGGCTACATCGTGCAGGTGCGCCCCCGCGGGGGCCGCTTCCGCAACGCCGGGCGCGTGCGCGGCGCCCGCCCGGGGCAGGTCAACGTCACCCGCCTGCGGCCAGGCACCGCGTACCAGCTGCGGGTGGTTGCCGTCGATGCCTCCGGCAACCGTCGCTTCGGTCGCGCACGGATCGTGTCGACCGCTCGCTGAGCCTGCTCCATACATCCGCGATACGAACATGAGCGTGTCAAGAGCTGGATTTTTCGGCTGGAGCCATGGATTTCCGAATCCGTGCAAACCGATCCGCCGACCCCGACCGTAGTATCTCCACGCTGGGCACATGACCCCGTGCCGGGGGAGCCCAGCAGACCTGATCACTCGTACTCGATTCGAAGGAACCTCACCACCATGACACCCACCTCACTCAGCGTGGCGCAGCCCCAGGGCCTGCGTCGCTCGCTGCCGGTGCTGCTGTCGCTGCTGGTTGCGGGCATGCTCCTGCTTGCCCCATCCTCAGCACGCGCAGCCTCGGTGACCGACACGGTCGCAGGCACCGGCGTACACGACACCCTGGCATCGCTGATTGATTCGGCAGGTCTGGGCGCGACACTCGACGGTGCTGCTGACATCACGCTCTTCGCACCGACTGATGCGGCATTTGCGGCATTGGATCCGGCCGTTGTCACACACCTGACTGATCCCGCGAACGTTCGGCAGCTGCAGCGCGTGCTCAGCTACCATGCCGTGGGTGCCCGTGTGGAGTCTGTTGACCTCGTCGATGGTCCTGTCTCCACGCTCCTCGGACAGGATGTCACCATCGACACTGCTGGACCCACTGTGAACGGAGCAGCCATCGCGCCGGCTGATGTCGCCGTTGACAACGGGTTCATCCACGTCATCGA
>SKUG01000019.1 GCA_007122215.1 Thermoleophilia bacterium
CGCTGATCGGAGCCAGCGGCCAGCAGTTCCGCCTGCAGCCCAGCAAGGGCACCCACCTCACCGTTCCGCTGGACGCCGTGGGGGTGCGGGCCGTGGTGTCTGCCTACACCATCACCGGCCGCAACACCTTCGTGCGGCCCTGGGGCGAGGACCTCGCGATCATCGGCACCACCGACGGTCCCTGGGATGGGCCCCGCTCGCAGCCCGTGGGCAGCGAGTCCGATCTCGAGGAGCTCCTCGAGACCATCAACGGGCTCCTGCGACGCCCCGTCCATCCCGATGACGTGCTCAGCACCTGGGCGGGGCTGCGTCCCCTGGTCCAGCCGGGCTCCCGGACGGGGCAGGGCACCCGGGACGTCTCGCGGCGCCATGCGACCATCCAGAGCCCGGGCCTGGTCTCGCTGGTCGGCGGCAAGCTCACCGCCTACCGGGCGATGGCCGAGGATGCCACCGACGCCGCCATCGGCCAGCTCGGCATGCGCCCCATGCCCTGCCGCACCGCCACACTCGAGCTCGATGGCGCAACGGCCGACACCGGACCTGCCGCCGTGGACCGGCTCGTGGCCCGGCACGGGCTGGCGCGCTCGACCGCCCGCCACCTGCTCCGCCGCTACGGCAGCAACGCGGCCGCCGTGCTCGAGCCGTGCGCAGCGGCCCCGGACCTGCTCGAGCCGCTGCACCCGGATCGCCCGGACATCCGGGCGGAGGTGCCCTACGCCGTCCGCTACCAGCTCGCGCGCAGCGTGGATGACATCCTGCACCGCCGCACGCGCCTTGCCCTCCAGCTGCGCGATCAGGCCGCAGCCGTCCGGCAGCAGGTCGAGGTCCTGCTCATCGATGAGCTCGGCAGGATAGGTAGCTCGAACGCTGGCGCAGGGGACGCCGCCTGATGCCCCGGCCTGCTGCCACCCGTCGCAGCGACGAGGCCTGGGGACCCCGGCTGGGCCGTGTCGGGTCCTGGGGCAGGGCGGGCAGCGATGCGCTCCACCTGGCCCGCACGCTGATCGAGGAGCTGCAGCGCCAGGGGGTGCCGCCCGGCGAGCCCCTGCCTGACCGTGGCCCGGTCCTGCCGGGCGACTCCCGCCTGGGCGATGACGCGCGGCGAGCCCTGGAGCGCCACGCGGTGACGTCCACCGACCCGGCGGTGCGCTACGCCTTCTCCTACGGCAAGTCCCTGCCGGACCTGCTTGCCGCCCGCGGCCAGCTCCCGGACGGGATCGACCCGGTCGATGCCGTGGTGCGCCCCACGACCGCCGACGCCGCGTGCGCGCTGCTGGCCAGCTGCGCAGCGGATGGCATCGCCATCGTGCCCGTGGGCGGGGGCAGCAGCGTCGTCGGGGGCATTGAGCCGCTGCGTCGTAACCCCGACCAGCCCGTCGTGGCGATCGACACGACCGGGCTCGCCGGGGTCCACGGCATCGACGAGGGATCCCTGCTGGCAGAGGTCGGAGCCGGCACCTACGGGCCCCGGCTCGAGCAGGAGCTGGGCCGCTGGCAGCTGACCCTCGGGCACATCCCCCAGAGCTTCGAGCAGTCAACGCCCGGAGGCTGGATCGCGGCCCGCTCCAGCGGCCAGCAGTCCCTGCTGGTCGGACGGATCGAGGACCTCACCGCAGGGCTCGTGCTGGCCACCGCCGACGGCCTCGTCACGGTCGGAGGCCTGCCGGCTGCCAGCGAGGGGCCCTCCCTGCTCGAGGCGATCCTCGGCAGCGAGGGCACCATGGGATTGATCACCAGCGCGACGCTGCGGGTGCGGCCCCGGCCGGCACGCATGCACTTCTCCTCGCTGGTCTTCCGCAGCTTCGGGGAGGCAGCCGATGCCATCAGGGCGCTGGTCCGCAGCGGGACCAGGCCCGCGATCGTTCGTGCATCGGATGCCACCGAGACCGCCTTCTCGGTCTTCGGGGCCCTCGGCGACGGCAACGTCCGCGCCGTGGTGGAGCGGGCTGCACGCAGCACCGGCTACGACGAGGCGGCGCTGGTGACCTGCATCAGTGCCGGCGGGCATGGCGAGGCACAGCAGGTGGGCTCGGCAGCCGAGGCCCTGCTGCGCTCCCACGGGGGCCGACCGATCGGCTCCAGGCCGGCACGGAAGTGGTACGCGTCGAGGTTCCTCCAGCCGTACGCGCGCGATGCGCTGCTCGATGCCGGATACCTGATCGACACGCTGGAGACCTCGGTCCGCTGGTCGCGGCTCGAGCGCCTGCATGACGACCTGTCCAACGCGCTGCGGGCAGCGCTCGGGGAGCGATCGCTGGTGGCGTGCCACATCTCCCACGCCTATCCCGACGGTGCCTCGCTCTACTTCACGCTCGCCGCGCCCGTGCCGGCCGGTGGCGATCCGCTGGAGCGCTGGCATGCCGCCAAGCAGGCTGCGGCGGCGGTGATCTCCGCCGCAGGCGCGGCAGCGAGCCACCACCATGGGATCGGCTCGATGCACGCCGACATCCTCGGACAGCGAATCCCCGACGGACCAGCACGGCGCGCCCACCAGTCGCTGCGCGATGCGCTGGACCCGACCCGCACCTGCAACCCGGGCAAGCTGCTCGACGGAGACGTTGCAGGAACGCCGGTGAACCGCGTGCGCCTGCAGGCACCGCCCCCAGGCGCCCGCTGATCCTGCCGCACGTGCGGGACCGGTGCGGCAGGATCAGCGGTCATGGACACCACCCCCGCATCCCTCCCTTCCCTGCACCGCGGCAACGACGCGCCCGCTTCCTGGTACGCCCCGGCCGGCCCCGCCCCGGCGCTGCACGCACCCGACACTGTCCAGGCCGCGGAGCCTGCAGCGGTCATCGGAACCGGACCCCGGGGACTCACCCAGTCCCAGCGCGCGCTGGAGGGCTTCTCCCGGCAGAGCCTGCGGACCATCCCGCAACCGCTGCTCGACGCCAGGATCGGCCGCGGTACCCTGGCAGGATCGCTCAACAACCAGCTGCGCTTCCGGGTCGAGGGCAGCGGCCCGATGGACGGGCGCCGGCTCGTGCCGGACACCCTGCTCGCTGCCGAGCTGCTGGCCACCCCTGCCGGGGCCGAGCTCGAGCGCCAGCTGCGGGTGGCGATGCGCAGCGCCGGCCACCTCCACGACCGCACCCGCCTCAAGGGATTCATCCTGCCGCGCGACACCGACGCCGTGCTCGCCGCGCGTGCGTTCGTGGACATCGACAACCGCACCGAGCGCGGGCGCCAGCTGGTCGAGCTGGCGGGAGCCGGACAGGTCCGGGAGGCCGCCGAGCTGATCCGTGGCGCGCGCGAGGCCACCACCGGGCTGCTCTCGCGTGCCGGGGCCTGGCACACCGGGGGCTGGATCACCTTCCGGCCC
>SKUG01000200.1 GCA_007122215.1 Thermoleophilia bacterium
AATCGCCATGACGTGGTACCTGATCACATATGACCTGGCACGGCAGGCGCTGAAAGGCGAGCCGCAGGAGTTCAGCGACGCGGACGTCGCCGTGAAGCAGTACGCGAAGCAGGAAGCCAGGTACGAGGACGCCAACGTCGAGGTCGTGCTTCTTGCCGCGCGGTCAATGTCAGACCTGCGAGTGACGCACTCCCGGTACTTCGGGAAGCCCGCCGGCCCCGAGCTCGTCCTGGGATAGCTCGATCAGATTCTCACTACTGCCTGGCGCTCCGAACTGTAGGCAGACCCAGCCGCATCTCGGGCTGTTTCGGTGGGTTTCGGTGCAGTCCGAACCCGCCTGTTGCCCCATCCGTTGCCCCACGAGCATCCAGCACGCAACGCAAACACCGGGAAAACCCCACACACCCAGGAACATCACACAGCGCGCCTGGAAGGATTCGAACCTCCGACACCCAGATCCGAAGTCTGGTGCTCTATCCAGCTGAGCTACAGGCGCGGGCTATCGGGTGATTGTATCGGGCTGGGGCCCGAAGCGTGCAGGAGGACGACCACGGGGGCCACGCCGGTCTCGGCGCAGCCCCCGCAGCATTCCTCCTGTCAGTTCCTGCTAGCGGCGCGGCAGGATCCGCACGTGCTGCAGGTTCGCAGTGCTGCTGGCGACCTCATCGGTGCCGAGCAGGCGTACCCGCACGACCCACTGGCCAACGCCCGGGCTGACGATCGACTGTGCCTGCCCACGGGCGTCGAGCTGGCGGAAGCGACGTCCGCGCATCTGCCAGCCGGTGCGGTCCCGGCGGAAGTACTCGAACACCACGCGCTCGCCACGTACCGCGCCCTGGGGGGTGGCGCGGACGCGAACGCCCAGCCGCGAGCCGCGGACGATGCGGCACTGGGCGCGCTGCGCGCCGCACCGCTTGAGGGCAGTGCGCGAGGCCATCTGCCGCGAGAGCACCCGGGTGGCGACGGGGTCTGCCTTCGGCGGCAGCGGCTGCGGGATCAGCACGCCGTCGAGGTGGTGCTGCACGCCGTTGTAGGCGAAGTGGCCGTTGGTGTCCGAGGTGGCGATGCGCACGCCGTTGACGAACTTGTCGCCAGCGTCCTCGGTGATCGTCAGCTGCTCCCCGAGCACGCTGGTCAGCGTCGTGCCATGCGGCAGCTCATCGAGGGGATAGGTGCCCTCGACAAGGTGCAGCTGCAGCGTCCGCGTCAGCTCCGGCACGTCCGCCAGCAGCCCGTCGAGCACGCCGTCATCGAGCGCGTCGAACGCGGCGTTGGTGGGGCCGAACAGCGTGTAGTCCCCGGTCACGGCCCCAAGACCTTCGTCCGGCGGGACGAAGCCGACGTTGAGAGGGCTGTCGGGGCCGCTGAGCCCAGCCGTGTCCATGGCGGTGCGCAGGGTTGACAGGCCAGCCTGGTCGAGCACGCTGAGGTGGTTACGCGGGCTCAGGAACCAGTCGATCCCATGGACCACGCCGTTCGGAGCGGCGAGCTCGTCCGGATGTGTCACCGCGATGGGGGGATCGCCATCCACGGGTTGTGGCGGGATGATCGTCGTGTCAGCACCGTCGCGGACCACGCTGATCTGCTGGAACGGCAGGCCGTAGCCGGCAGCCGCATCAACCACGGTCGTGTCTTCCTCGTCGAAGAAGTCCAGGTCCCGCGCGTGGCCGACGATCACGTGTGCCAGCAGGAAGCGTCGCAGCATGCCCACGGGGGCGTTGTCCTGCGCCCATTGTTCGGCGATGGGCTGCGCCCAGCCCCCTCGCGATGTCCATGCATCGTCGCGGGGCGCAAAGACCGTGAAGTCGGTGTCGGCGTCCGAGAGGACGGTGTCGAGGCCTGCGCGGTCGATCATGGCCACGAGGGTGTCGTAGTTGCCGTCGTCTTGCAGGGCCTCCATGACGTTTGCCGGAGCGGCACTTGCAGCCGGCAGCAGCATGAGCATGCCAACCAGGCATGTGGCGAGCATCGTCAGGAGCCGCGCAGGGCGCGCGGCCCTGGGGCGGGTGGGGGTGGTCGAACTCATCGTTCCCTCCTCGGGTTGCGGGGCACTGGTCCGGCGGCGCGCCCCGCACCGAGCCGGCCGCGCAACCGTTGCCTGCAACCTACAGCGTCAGTGGCACGACATCGCTCCCGGAGCGCCTGGCCCCCGCCGCCGTGGGAAAAACCCATCCTTGACAGGGGCATGTCGCGTTGCCGGGAGCGCCCCGATTGAGCAGATGGCCGCCTCGACGAGACGCGCCGGAGCCTGTCCCCGCGCCCTGCCGGCATGGCCGCAGGGCCACCCCGCCCCGTATACTCGAGCCGCGCGCGGGCGTGGCGGAACTGGTAGACGCGCTGGACTTAGGATCCAGTGGGCCGAGTGCCCGTGGAGGTTCGAGTCCTCTCGCCCGCACTGGAACGACACGCCGCGTGCAGGCCACCCGAGGCCAGCGACAAGGAGCCCAGCAGACGATGATGAAGACCGAAATCGAGCGCACTGGCGACGACGAGCTGAAGCTGGCCGTCGAGGTCCCGGTCGACGAGCTCGACCACGCCATGAACCACACCATGACCCACCTGGCGGCCGACATGACCGCCCCGGGGTTCCGCCGCGGGAAGGTCCCGCCGCAGATGGTGCTGGCCCGGCTCGGGCGCGATGCCGTGCTGCGCGAGGTCGTCAACCACTACCTCGGACAGTGGTACGTCGCTGCCGTGACGTCCGCCGGCATCCGCCCGGTGGCCGAGCCCGAGATCGACCTTGGCGAGATGCCCGCCGAGGGCCAGCCGCTGAGCTTCGCCGCCACCGTCAAGGTCGCGCCCAAGCCGAAGCTTCCCGCGCTCGACACGCTCTCTGCCGACCGGCCGATGCTCGCCGACACCCAGCCGCTCATCGACGAGGTCGTCGAGGCCACCATCATCGGGGCGGGCACGCTCGAGCCCACCGGCACCGCCGCGGTGGACGGTGACGAGGTCGTGGTCGACTTCACCTGCATGGTCGACGGTGAGCCGGTCAGCGGCGCGGCCGCCCGCGGCTACCAGGCACGCCTCGGGGCCGGCCGGCTGCTCAGCGAGCTCGAGGCCGCGATCGTCGGCCAGGAGGCCGGAGCCGAGCTGCAGGTGCCCGTCACCTTCCCCGCCGACCACCCGATGCCCCAGCTCGCTGGCAAGGAGGCGACCTTCGACCTGCACGTGCGCGAGGTTGCATCCGTGCAGCTGCCCGAGCTCAGCGACGAGGTCGCCGCCAGGACCAGCGAGTTCGCCACCGCGGCGGAGCTCGTGGAGGACATCCGCTCGAAGATCCAGCAGCGCATCGACGACGAGGCCG
>SKUG01000175.1 GCA_007122215.1 Thermoleophilia bacterium
CGCAGCCAGCGGCGCGCGCTGGCGAGGCTGCGCAGGGCCGGGCTCGTGGAGGAGGCGAGCCCCGGCACGGCGACCCTCACCCCGGCCGGACGCTCCCGCGCCACGACGATCTCCGAGCAGCGGATGCTCTGGTCGCTGTGGCTGCGTCACGGGACGAGCTCGCTCGTGCCTGCGGGCGCAGAGCCCACGCCATGGACGATCGGCAGCCTCCTGGGTCATGCAGGCGCAGCCGAGCTGCGTGAGCGGGCTGGAGTGGAGGCTGCACCCGATGGCTGACTGGACGGTGATCTGGCTCACGGCGTGCCTGGTCGCGGCGTCCTGCGCACTGCTCGGCTCGCTGCTGGTGGTGCGGCGCCAGGCCCTGCTGGGCGATGCCATCAGCCATGCGGTGCTCCCGGGGATCGTCGTGGCGTTCCTGGTGGTCGGGAGCCGCGACCCCCTGCCGATGATCCTCGGGGCGAGCGCGTTCGCCGTGGCCTGCGTGCTCGCCGTCGAGGGGCTCGAGCGGACCGGGCTGGTGCGGTCGGACGCCGCGATCGGGCTGGTCTTCCCGGCGCTCTTCTCGCTGGGGGTGCTCGGGGTGCACGTGGGCGCACGCAACGTCCACCTCGACCTGGATGCCACCGTGTTCGGGGAGATCGCGTTTGCGCCCCTGCGGCTGATGGAGGTGGCTGGCACCTGGGTGCCGCGATCGCTGGTGCTCGGGGGCGTGCTGGTGCTGGTCAACACGCTGCTCCTGGTCGCGGCCTGGAACCGGATCAAGGTGGCAGCCTTCGACCCGCGGTTTGCCGATGCTGCCGGGCTGCGGCCGCGGCTCGTGAACCGGCTCGTGCTGGTGGCCGTGGCCATCACGTCCGTGGTCGCGTTCGAGTCGGTCGGGGCGATCCTCGTGGTGGCCCTGCTGATCGTCCCGGCGGCGACGGCCTTCCTGGTCGCCCCGGGGCTGGCCTCGATGCTGGTCCTCGCCGTGGCCTTCGGGCTCGTGGCGGCGACCGGGGGGACGTGGCTCGCGTGGGGCCTCGACACGAACGTGGGCGGATCCATGGGAACGGTGGCGGCAGCCACCTGCGGCATCGTGCTTGCCGCGACGGGAGTGCGGCGGCGCCTGCGGCGCCATGCCCACCGAAACGACTCAGCCGCCGACCTCCCCATCGGCGGCTGAGGACCCGGGGCTGGCGGTGTGGGCGCCAGCCCGGGCGGCTCGTCAGCGCTCCATGATCACGAAGTCGTGACCCGGCTCGGGCACGACCGGGTTGACCGGATCCCAGAGCATCGGGGTTGCCATGATCCAGGCGTCGTCGCCAGGGCCCGGCACGATCGGGTTGACCGGATCCCAGAGCATCGGGGCCGGAGTCGCCGTCGGGTTGAGCCAGGGCGGAACGATGCCAGTGTTGCCATGCCCTACCACTGTGATGGGTGTGATGGCTGTCATGACTGCCTCCCTCTCGTTGAATCCCTCTTGCATGAACATATTACGGGCGGTAGCCCTGTTTGTCAAATATTTTTCGGGCATATTGCCGAATTTGTATGAGAGTTGTCGCGATCTGGCATCAGGGCGTGGATACTGGCTCGAACACGGACCCCTCGGCAGGCCCCCACGTGTGGTTTCCCGTGCGCCCGCACGCGAGGACGACCCATCCGATAACCTGTCGGCATGCGATCGATCCTCGTCATCGGCGGTGGGCTGGCCGGCACGGAGACCGCCCTGACACTCGCCCGCACCCTGCCCGGCGACTCCGTGACGCTCGTCACGCCGTGGCCCCGGCTGCGCCTGGTCCCCAACCTCGTGTACGTGCCCTTCGGCATCCCGGGCAACCAGGTGGATGCGCCCCTGGGGAGGATGCTGGAATCAGCGGGGATCACGGTGCGGGACGGGTCCTGCACCCAGGTCGATCCGGACTCCCGGATCGCCACCCTGGCCGACGGCACCACGATCCCCTACGACGTCCTCGTGGCCTGCCCCGGCACGACGCCGGCCGAAACCGATGGCCTGCGGCTGCGCACGCTGGAGGATGCAGCGCGGATCGGCGAGACCCTCGCTGCCCTCGACCCCCAGGAGCGGCCCACGATCCTCGTGCGGATCCTCGGGGAGAGCACCTGGTCGGCGCCCGGGGTGGAGTTCGCCCAGCTTGCAGGGGCGTGGGTCCAGGCCCGCGGCTGGCAGGACCGGGTCACCGTCTCCCTGGCCACCAGCGACCGGCACGCGTTCCCGCTCTTCAACATCGATGCCGAGGATGCCGTCGACGCCCAGCTCGCCCACCTCGGCGTCGAGGTGGCAGCCGGGATCCCGGCCGGACGGATCGAGTCCCTCACCGGCACGGTGACCATCGACTTCGGCTGGTTCACGGCGCGCACCATCGACGGGCTCCCCCGCCTCGATGCCACCGGTTTCCACGGCGTCGACGCAGGGGGGCGCATCGGCATTCCCGACCACTACGTCGTGGGCGATGCCGCCAGCATCCTCTTCAAGTCCGCCTTCTCGGCGGGGTGGCAGGCCCGTCGTGTCGCCCGCTCGCTCGACGGGGACCTGTCCCTGCTGGGTCCCGAGGTCGGCGGTGTCCCCAGCGAGCAGTGCGAGTACCAGATGGACATGGGCGACCGCACGATGGTCGTCCGCTGGCCGTCGGCCGAGACGCTCGCCACCCCCTACGACAGCATGCGCGCAACCGTCGACGTGGTCGAGGGCGCACCGGACAAGCTCCGGGGACTGATCGTCCACGACCTGCTGGCCAGCGGCCCGGACATGGCGCCGGCGGCAACCTTCCACACGGCGCTGGAACAGCTCCACCAGGCAGGACCCGCCGGACGGTGAGCCGACTGCACCGGTGGGCCGGTGCCAGCCTGGCCGGGCTGGCGCTGCTGGGGGCCGGATGCGGCGCTGCGGGCGAGCCTCCAGGACCTGGGGCCCCCGAGGCCGACACCGAGCCTCGGCAGCCATGGACCATCGAGCCGATCGAGGGTCTCGGCGAGCTGCCATCCGCGTGGCTGGTTCGTGGCCCCCACCGGGACCTGCACCTCTGGGCGGCCGCCGAGGGGCGGCCGGACGGGGTCACGCTGCTGCTGGCAGGGCACGGCGGCAGCAGCAGCGGCGGCCAGCCACGGCTCGCGCTGCTCGCCGTCGACGCCGAGGCCGGACAGCTCGCGCCGACGTTCGCCCGCGGTGATGCCCGGGCGCTGGATCCACCACCCGAGCTCGCGGCTGGCCGCTGGGACCAGGCGATCCTCGCCACCCAGGGTGGCAGGGCAGCAGTCGCGGCCCGGCGCTCGGGAGCCCCGGCAGAGGATGCCCGCTGGGCC
>SKUG01000112.1 GCA_007122215.1 Thermoleophilia bacterium
CGGTGCCTTCTTGAGGTTCATGAAGCGCGTGTACTTGCCCAGGAACGCAAGGTCCACGGTGCCGACCTTGCCGTGCCGGTTCTTGGCGATGATCACCTCGGCCTTGCCCTGGGCGTCCACGTCGTCCTGGTCGTAGTACTCCTGGCGGTGCAGGAAGAGCACGAGGTCGGCGTCCTGCTCGATCGCCCCGGACTCACGCAGGTCGCTGAGCACCGGGCGCGGATCGGTCCGGGCAGTCACGCCTCGGGAGAGCTGGGACAGGGCCAGCACCGGGACGTTGAGGTCGCGGGCCAGGGACTTCAGCGAGCGGGCGATGAACGCCACCTGCTCCTGCCGGGAGTCGATGCGCATGCCCGCCTCCATCAGCTGCAGGTAGTCGATCACGACCAGTCCCAGCCCGAGGCGCGCGTGGAGCCGCCGGGCCTTGCTCCTGAGCGCCATCGGCGACAGCGCGGGCGTGTCGTCGATGAAGAGCAGGTCGCGGGCCTGGTCGATCTGCCCGACTGCGTCGACCAGCCGCGGCCAGTCCTCGTCGCGCGGCCCGGAGACCTTGATCCGCTGCTGGTCGACCTTCGCGACCGAGGAGAGGATGCGGGTGACGAGCTCGTGGCGGCTCATCTCGAGGCTGAAGAAGGCGACGGGCTTCTGCTCGCGCAGCGCGACGTGCTCTGCGATGTTGAGCGCGAAGGCCGTCTTGCCCATCGCCGGGCGGGCACCGAGGATGATCAGGTTGGACTTCTGGAAGCCGCCGGTGATCTCGTCGTAGTCGCGGAAGCCGCTGGGCGTGCCGTTGCGCCGCCCACCGTTCTCGGCCAGCTCGGCGAGCTCGTCGTAGACCTCCGGTGCGATGTCGGCTGCGCTGACGAAGTCGGCCTGCTGGCGGCTCTGGCCGAGCTCGTAGACCATCTGCTCGGCCTGGTCGACCAGCTGCTCGGGCTCGTCGAGGTGCTCGAAGCCCAGCCGGGCGATGTCGGTGCCGGTTCGGATCAGGCTGCGCAGCACCGACTGGTCCCGCACGATCCGCGCGTAGTGCCGGGCGTTGGCGATCGCCGGGACGTTCTCGGCGAGCTCGATGATCGCGACCTGGCCGCCGGCCTCCTCGAGCAGCCCGCGATGCTTGAGGGCGGCCACGAGGGTGAGCTGGTCGACGGCCTCGCGCTCGTGCAGCTCGAGGATCGTGGCCATGATCAGCTGGTGTGCCGGCCGGTAGAAGTCGTCGGGCAGCAGGCCCATGTCGGTGACCACGTCGATCGCCTGCTGCGAGAGGATCATCGCCCCCAGGACGGCCTCCTCGGCCTCGAGGTCCTGGGGTGGCAGGCCGCCCACGACGGGCGCCCCTGCCTGTCCGGTCACTGCATCCTGCATCTGGGCCCTCCCCCGGGTATCTGCATGTCCACGCGCTGCCGTCGCGCCGTGCTCGCACGGCGCCCTGTCAGCATCCCCGCGGGGTCATGGCATTCAGGCGTCGGCGGTGGCGTCCGCTGCCGCGTCTGCCTGCTCCGCCGCGTCGGCTGCGTCCTCGGCGGCACCCGGCTCGATGCCCTCACCGGCCTCGGCGGCCGCGGCGGCAGCGGCGGCAGCCTCCTCGGCTGCGGCAGCACGCGCATCCGGATGGTCGGCGCCGACCTCGCGGGCCTCGACGATCGTCTCGAGCTCCGCACGGATGCCACCGTGGAGCTTGACCGGCACCTTGTGGGTGCCCACGGACTTGATCGGCTCGTCGAGGTCGATCAGCTTCGGGTCGAGGCGCATGCGACGCACCGACTCCAGCGCCCGGACGATCTGCTCTGCGGAGATCGAGCCGTACAGCTTGCCCTGTGGGCCGGCGTTGCCGGTGACGGTCACGGTGGTGCGCTCGAGCATGTCGCGCAGCTCCTTGGCCTCCTCCACCGACTCGGCGCGGGCCAGGCGGCGACGCTCCATCCGGGCGGTCAGCTCGGCCACCATGCCGGCCGTGGCCAGCTCGGCCTTGCGCTGGGGCTGCAGGAAGTTGCGCCAGTAGCCCTTGCGGACCTCGACGAGGTCGCCCTTGTAGCCGAGGTGGTCGACGTCCTCGCGCAGGAGGACCTGGATCTGGGTGGCCATGACTGAGGAGCCTTTCGAATCTGGGTCGGTCAGGTCGGGAATGATAGCGGGTTTTCAGCCGCGGCGGGGCATGGCTGCAGCGACCATTCCCCACAGCGCAAGCAGCGGGAGCGTGATCGGGTAGGCCACCACGACCACGGCCCACGTCACGGCCCGCAGCACCCGTGGGGTGGCGCGCCGGTCATGGCCAGCTGCCAGCTGGGCGGCGCCACCGAGTGCCAGCAGCAGGAGGCTCGCCGAGCCGATGCCGACGATGAGGCCGACGGCGAGCTGCCCATGCGCACCGGTCGGCAGCCCCGGGCCTGCGGCCATGAGGGCCACCGTCCCCGCAGCCAGCAGCGCCAGCGGCAGGGCGAACGCGGGTGGACGGTAGCCGCGCAGCGGCCCCGGCGGTGCCATCGTGATGCCGCGCACGGCCGCCAGCCAGCGGGCGGTGCCGGCAGCCGCTGCCGACACCAGCACGGCCAGCAGTGCCACCAGCCAGCCCAGGACTGCCGGCAATGCCTGCCCGGCACGTTCCCGCCATGGAGCATCGGCAGCGCTGGCGCTGCAGCCGCGAAGGGCCCACTCGATGCTGCCGGGCTCGCTGCCTGCGCACGGCGCCGCCAGCACGGCCAGCCGGGCGTCGATCCCACCGCTGATGGCCTCGTCGACGCCGTCGGGGGCTGCCTGCCCCACCAGCGGCACGAGGGCGATGGCGGCAGGCACCAGCAGGGTGACGGCCAGCAGGGTGGTCAGGTCGAGCCAGCCCGGCAGGTCCTGGGCCCGCCGCACGACGGTGGCCACGACGATCCCACCCACGCCCGCGGCCACGAGCGCGAGCACCATTCCCACCACGCCCCCGGCAGCGCCCAGCCCCGCGGCGAGCCCGCCGAGCAGCCCACCGAGCAGCACCGCCCCGAGGACCACGGCCATGGCCGTGCCCTGGACGCGAACGAGCACCAGCCCCGCAGCCGACGGCAGCAGGGGGATGGCAAGGAGCGCAAGTCCGGGGTCGCGCAGCGACAGCCACGTGAGGGCTGCGACCGCAGCGAGGACGCCGATCGATGCCCGAGTCATTGCCATGGGCGCACGTCACGGTTGCCGCGGCCCGGGCAGCAGCCCATGGCCGGGCGGGAGGATGGGATGACGACCAGTCGGGCTACTTGCCGACGTAGTGGATCATCGCGACCTGGCGGCCACGCTTGATGGCCTGGGCCAGCTGCTGC
>SKUG01000137.1 GCA_007122215.1 Thermoleophilia bacterium
CTCGGCGGCCATCGGCCCACCGAGGCTGCGGACGTCCTCACGGACCTGCTCGAGCAGCGGCTCGATGCGGTCGGCGAGCTGCTCGGCCATCGGCCCGGTCAGCTCACCGCGCACGACCATGCCGAACTCGCGTGGCAGCTCCTCGCGCAGGCCCTCCGCGGTGGACTCGATCATCTCGAGTGCGGCACGGGTCTGCTCCCAGGCCTCGCCGGTCATGGTCGCCCCAGCCGGGGTGGACTGTCCGGGAACGACGGCATGCCCGCCGACGATGCCGATCGGCCCGTCGAGGGTGGCACCGTCTGCCGGGTCCCACCCGTCCCCTGCAGCAGACGAGCTGCCGACCGTGACCGGCGCGGCAGCCACCACGGGTGCGGGCTCCGGGCTCGTGGTGCGGCCTGGCTCGTCGGGCCAGGGGCGCTCGTCGTCGTCGGGATCGCCGCCTGCCCTGACGTCATCCGATCCTGCCCCAGCGGGCATGGGCTCGGGCGCAAACACCTGCTCATCCTCGGACACCGGGTCTGCAAGCTCGCCCGTGGGGCGCAGCTCAGCTGCCTCCAGCGGCTCGTCCCCGGGCTCGCCTGCAGCCTCGGCCGGTCCGGCTTCCTGCGCGGAGTCACCCTGGGCTCCAGCGAGCCCCGCGGGTCCGTGCGCTCCCCCCACCGGCTCCGGGTCCTCCATCGGACCTGGCCGATCCCCGGCCATCGGGCCGGGTCGCGCAGCGGACCCGTCGGGGCCATCGCTGGCCACCGCGGGCGGCATGTCGCCAACTGCCGAGGCAGCTGGCGTGGTGGTGTCGACGGTCGCGTCCGGACCATCGGCTGGTGTGGAGACGACCTCGTGTGCCGGCTCCCCCACCGACTGGTCGTCCACGTCAAGGATCGAGTCGCGCGCACGGGCGGTCAGCGAGCGCAGGCGTGCGATCTGCCGCTCGAGCTGCTGCTCCAGCTGCGGGTCCAGCGGTGCATCGCCGTGTGTCGAATCGTGGGACTGGTCGTCAGGCATCGAACAACCTTCGAGTCGGTTGCGTCAGTTCGGTTACGGTTTTCGCCGATATCGGGCAAATGCAAACCTGCACCCCGTCCACCGATCCACCCAGCAGGCAGGCAGCCATGACACCCCGCACCGGCAGCAGCGACGGCTCTTCCCGACAGCTGCGCAGCGGTGACGCGACGATCTGTCGGGAGCTGCGGGTGGCTGACCGTGCCGCGGCGAGGATGCGGGGGCTGCTCGGCACCCGGGAGCTCGCGGCAGGCAGCGGCCTCTGGATCACGCCCTGCTCGTCGATCCACATGCTCTTCATGCGCTACGCGATCGATGCGGTGTTCGTGGATGCAGACCTGCAGATCGTGCGCATCCACCATCAGGTGCGCCCCTGGAGGTTCGCCCGTGGTGGGCGCCGCGCACGATCGGTCTTCGAGCTGCCCGCCGGCACCGCCGCACGGCATGGCCTGCAGGTGGGGGACGCCCTCTCAGTGACCGCCCCGTCCTGAATCCTCGGTGGATCGGGCACGCATGTGATGCCAGGACGTACGCGCATCCAGCGCGCCGGGTCGCGCACCGACACGCGTGGTGGATTGCGCACACATGTGATGCCAGATCGTACGCGGGTCCCCAGGACGTACGCGGGTTCCGGAGCCAGACGCACACGGGTCCCGGGAGCCGGTGCAGGGCCGGCGGGGGCGAGCGCGCGGCGGATCGGGGCGAGGCAGAGCCAGGGGCGGCCCGGGGCCAGAGGTTGCCGCGCAGGGCGGCAGGCGGCAGGATGCAGGCATGACGCCAGCCACCAGCACCACCAGCAGCACCCCGTCCACCGCCTCCTCGGGCATCTCGACCGTGGCCGTGATCGGCTTCGGGGCCATGGGCTCCGGGATCAGCCACGTCTGCGCCCTGGCGGGCATGGACGTGATCGCCGTCGAGCCCGACGCGGGCACGCGGGAGCGGAACCTCGAGTCGATCGGCGGCTTCCTCCAGCGCGCGGTGGACAAGGGGCGGATGGATGCGCAGGCACGCAGCGACACCCTCGACCGGATCCGCCCGGTCGGCTCGCTTGAGGATGCCTTCGGGGCCCAGCTCGTGATCGAGGCGGCCATCGAGCGGATCGAGGTCAAGCAGGAGGTCTTCCGCGAGCTCGATGCCGGCTGTGCCGAGGACACCATCCTCGCCACCAACACCAGCGCGCTGTCGGTGACCGAGATCGCCGCAGCCTGCGAGCGCCCCGAGCGCGTCTGCGGGCTGCACTTCTTCAACCCTGCCCCCGTCCTGCCGCTGGTGGAGGTCGTGCGGGCCGAGCGCACCTCCGACGATACCGTCGACCGTGCCCGACGCTTCGTGCTCGACATCGCCAAGGAGCCGATCGTCTGCGGCGACACCCCCGGCTTCGTGGTCAACCGGCTCCTGATCCCGCTGATGAACGATGCCGTCCGCGTGTTCGCGCAGGGCACGGCATCGGCCGAGGACATCGACCGCGGCGCCCGCTACGGCCTCAACTGGCCGATCGGCCCGCTCGCGCTGCTCGACCTCGTGGGCCTCGACGTCCACGTGCACGCGAGCGAGGCGATGTGGGAGGCCTACCGCGAGCCGCGCTTCTCCGCACCGCCGCTGCTCGAGCGGATGGTCAAGGCCGGGAAGCTGGGTCGCAAGAGCGGCGAGGGCTTCTACGACTACCGGGACTGACGCTCCCCGCCCGCCCCGGCAGGCGCCCCGGCCCAGGCCGGCTGCCTGCGATCGTGGTTGAGCGCGTTGAGCGCCCCTGCCTCGTTGGCCAGGAAGGGCACGCCGAGGCCGTAGCCAACCGCCAGCCGCGTGCCGGCCACCCGGGGAGACATCAGCCACGGCGAGCGGAAGGCAGCCTGCCAGGCGGGAGTCCCGGCCGGTCGGAAGCGCAGTGCAGCCAGGCCGTGGATGGTCAGCCCCACCGTCGCCCCGGTGCCAAGGATGAGCCCGGTCCGCCCCGCCTTGGTCGAGACCACGCCCCCGCCGCCGGCGTCCTCGATGCCGGACGCAAGGTTGGTGCCCGCAACCGCTGCAGCGACCCCCATGGTGGACATCCCGATCAGCTGTGAGGCGCCATGGGCCACCCCCCACGCACCATGGGTCGGCGTGGAGGCAGTCGTGGGGCCACGCACGATGTCGACCAGCACCGCTCGCATCTGCCGTCCGTGCACCCCCGCAGCGCGGATCCCGCGGGCGGTGCGCAGCCCGAAGGTACCACCGAGGATCGCCGCCACCCCGGCCGCGCCCGTGGCCACGTCCCGGATCCCGGTCGGCGATCCCACCACCTGCTGGAC
>SKUG01000188.1 GCA_007122215.1 Thermoleophilia bacterium
GACCTGCGGGCCGTCGCAACCGGCGGACAGGTCGAGCTGACCTGGACCAACCCGACCACCCCCGGCTTCGACCACGTGGAGATCCGTCGCTCCACCGACGAGACCGTGGCGGGCCCGGTCGTGCACACCACCGCCGGGCCACTGGTGGCCAGCTGGACCGACACGGGCCTCACCGACGGGGTGCAGTACTTCTACGACGTGCGGGCCGTGCGCAGCGACGGGACCGGTGCTCGCCCCGAGACCGGGGTCGTGCATGCCTCCCACTTCGACGACGCGACCTTCACCACGCTGCGCTGGCAGGAGAACAGCGGCCACCTCAACCACTCCTGGCAGGGAGGAACGCAACACCCGCTGTTCAGCGGCCCTGACAACTCCACCGCCTACCCCGGGCCAATCGCGTATGGCCCGTTCTCATCACGCCACGTCTCCCGCTTCTACCTACCCACCGCAGGGGAGTGGACCTTCCACATGCAGGTCGAGCGGGTCAACTTCATCGTGCTGCGCATCAACGGAGACACGGTCGTTGACGAGAACTGCACCGGATCAACCACGTGCACCTACACCACCGTCCTCACCCTTGGAGCCGGCTGGCACGATGTCAGCGCGGATCACGGGAAGGCCTCCACCACAAACTGGTCAAGCCTCATGCGCCTCCGTTACGAGGGGCCCGGACAGCCCAACGCCGTGATACCGGGCGGCGAGTACGGCGCATTCCCCCGTGTCGACGCCACGCCGAACACGGCTTCAGTTGCAGTCCTCGACCCCGACGCATCCACCCAGTGGCGGGGGGATGGTTCCCAGGTCGCCGTCGCCTACAACTCTTCAGGAGGTGGGACGGGCTCTGGTGTTCGCCTCTACTACTCGATCGACGACGGAGCCTCGTGGACGGCCATCAGCCGCACCCTCGACGAGACCGGAACCTTCACCTGGACGTTGCCCGCGGAGGTCGAGGCCACGGGAACTGCTCGCATCCGCGCCGAGCTGCGAAGTGGAAGCGGCCGCATCCTCACCAGCAGCATGAGCCCACCCTTCACGATCGACACGCGCACCAACCCAGGACTTCCCGACGTGGTCGAACTCGAGGCGACCGGAACCGATGGCCAGGTCGAGCTCACCTGGACCGAGCCCGCACATCCGGACCTCACTGCCATCCACATCTACCGCTCGACGCAGGAGGCGCGCCAAGGCGTTCTGGTGCACACCCAGGCCTCCGGGGCTGGGGCATGGACCGACACGGGGCGCAGCAATGGCACGACCTACCACTACACCGTGCGCGCCGCAGACGGATCGGGCCGGGAGGCTCGGGAGCCACATCCGGGCGTCACGGGCAGCCACTATGCCGAGCAGCAGATGGAAACGCTGCGCTGGCAGGAGACGGGGCTTGCCACCCTGGCGCAGGACTACTCGTCGAGCCCGTACTCGGGAACGCTCTTCAACGTCCCCTTCGGTGGGCCATGGTCCGGACGGCACTACCCCGGTGAGGTGCAGCGGACGCTGTGGGGCAGCCGACAGTTCGGCTGGGTGCGGGTCACTCGCCCCGGGCGCCAGCGCATTCGGGTCTGGTCGGACTTCGGTGGGCAGGCGAGGTTGTGGATCGGTGACACCCTCATCGCGCACTCGACGGGAGGCTCGACGATCCTGGGCGAGCGGGTGGCCGGAACGATCGACCTGCCCGTCGGCTGGCATCGGGTGACCGTCCAGATGACCAAGGGGGCCACCTCAAACGAGGCTTTCTCTACTGAAACCGAGTACACGATCGCTGGCCCCGGGGAGCCGTTCCGGCATCTGGAACTGGAAAACGTGGGATCACGCCCAGTTGCCCATGCAACTCCCAGTCCCGGATCGGTCTCGGTGCTATCCCCCGACGCCTCGACCCAGTGGCGAGGGGATGGCTCACATGTCGAGGTGGAGTTCAGCTCCGCAGGTGGAGGCGCCGGGGCAGGGGTCCGCCTGCACTACTCGGTCGATGACGGTGCCACCTGGACGGCAATGACGCGTACCCTCGGGGAGGCCGGAACCCATGCATGGACGTTACCGTCGGAGATCAACGCCGTGGGGTCGGCTCGGATCAAGGCCCAGCTGCGGAACGCCGCGGGGCGCATCCTCGTCGAGGATGTCAGCCCTGCGTTCACCATCGACACCCGTACCAATCCCGACCTTCCCGACGTCGACGGCCTACAAGCAGTGAGCGGTGATGGCAGCGTCACGCTGACCTGGAATGAGCCAGCACACCCGGACCTCTCCAGCATCCACGTCTATCGCTCTACCGAAGAGGGACGGCAGGGCACCCGCGTGCACGCCCAGCCCGCCGGCGGTGGAGGATGGACGGACTCGGGGCTCTCCAACGGCACCACCTACCACTACACCGTCCGGGCAGCAGACGGCACCGGGCGCGAGGCCCACCAGCCGCTGCGTGAGGGACTCGACCAGTCCCACTACCGGGAGCGAAACATGACGACGCTTGCATGGACGCGTCCGGGGCAGCGCATGGAGCTGACATGGGGTACCACGACTCCGCCCGTCACCCAACTCGATCCCGGAGTCTCCCAGCGAACCAACTTTGGCGGCCGCCTGTCCGGGATGATCCACGTGACGACCCCGGGGGAGGTGCAGGTCATCACGCACACTTCCTACTATCGCCAGCAGCGGACCCTTGTCAACGGCAAGCCACTGGGCGAGCGGGTTGGCTGTACCTCCACGTACGGCTGCTCGGCAGGGGGCGCCATCGACCTGCCCGCAGGGTTCCACTGGATCATCGTTGAGTACGAGCAGACAGGGACGGCATTCGGTGAGAACAACACCAACTGGGTTCGCGTTCGCCAGCCCGGCGGCTCCTGGTCCCAGGTTCCCCTGGCAGGGCTCGGGGTGCGCCCCACCGCAACCGCCACTCCGCATGCCGGGGGATCGCTGTCGATCGACGCCCCCACCGCCGGGATGCAGCTGGGCGGGGCCGGTGCCGACATCCCGGTGGCCTGGAGCGGCGGCCCGGCGGCCGAGTCGCGCCTGTCGTGGTCGGCCGACGACGGGGCGACCTGGCACGTCTTCGCGCGCGGCCTGCCAGACGACGGGATGGCGATGTGGCGGCCCCCCGGCGATCTCGATACCGCAACCGCGCGGATCCGCGTCGAGCACCTCAACGCTGCGGGCCAGCTGCTGCGGAAGGCGACCTCCGACGCGTTCGAGCTCGTCACCGACCTCGGCCCGCCGTCCGACCTTGCCGTCGAGGCAGCCCCGGGCGGGCTGCGGGTCTCCTGGACGGACTCGGCCGACCCGCGGGCAGTCACGACCGAGGTCGCACGCTCCAACAGCCCGGGCGGGCCATGGACGATCCTCGGCACCACCACCGACGGCACCTGGCTCGACACTGCCTTCGAGGTCGGGGTGCGCCACCACTACCGCGTGCGCGCCCTCGACGCCGAGGGCCGCGCCAGCCGCGACATCGTCGACGGCGGCATCCTCGGCCGCTACTACCACGGTGAGAACCACGACGAGTTCCAGGGCGAGCGCATCGACCCAACGATCAACTTCAACTGGAGCTCGGGAAGCCCGCCACTCGTCAGCCAGAACAACTACTTCTCGATCCGCTGGGAAGGCTCGCTGCGTGCCACCGAGGCCGGCACCTGGCGCCTGCGATTCATCCATGACGACGGCTACCGCCTGTATGTCAACGGCATCCTCATCGCCGAGAACTGGGCGCAGTGCAGCAACTGCAACACCTCGCTTGCCCTGGGCCTGACCGAGGGCTGGCACGACGTGCGCATCGACTACTACGAGCGCACCTCGCTGGCCCAGATGCGTGTCTTTGCGATGCCGCCCTCGGCGACGTCCTGGACGATCGTTCCCGCCACGAGCTGGGGCATGCAGCCCAGCGAGAGCGGGATCTGGCTCACCCCGCCACACACCCTGCACGTCCACCCGACCGATGCCCAGCCCGGCACCCGCAACGCCACCGGCATCACCGTGCCCGATCCGCAGATGTCCTGGATCAACGCAGCCGGGGAGACCGAGCAGGCCCACGTCCAGGTGCTCAGCAGCAGCCTCCAGGACGTCGTGGCGCTCTGGCACCTCGACGGCAACGGCGACGATGCCACCGGCAACCGGCACGACCTCGAGGATGCCGGGCCGTTTGCCGCCAGCCAGCCCGGGTTCGGGGATGCCGTCGAGCCCACCGGAGCAGGTGGCGGGGCCCGCGCTCCCACCCACCCGGACTTCGACATGCCCGCCTTCACGGTGGAGGCGTGGGTCGAGCTCGACGCGCACCCGGCCAGCGAGGCAGACATCGTCTCGAGGATGCTGGCCTCGGGTGGGGGCGGCGAGCGGATGTTCGCGCTGTCGATCGACAGCTCGGGACGGCCCGTGGCCACGCTCACCACCGATGCCGAGACGACCCTCGTGACGGTCGTCGGCGCCGACCCGCTGGCGCTGGGCACCTGGACGCACCTCGCGCTCGTTGCCACCGGCGACGACGGCACGCTGCGGCTGATGGTCGACGGCGTGCCCGTGGGCGAGTCAGCGATCGGCGGGACGATCGACCGGCCCGCCGCGGCGATCTCCGTCGGCGAGCGCGAGGATGCCGGCGGGGGCGCATCCACGAACCGCTTCGAGGCCGGGCGGATCGACGACGTGCGGATCACCGCCCGCGCCCTGACCGCGGCCGAGGTCACCGGGCACGTGCGCACCGGCTACCCGCATGCCGCGGTGGTGTGGGACTCCGGACCAGGCGTTGCCCTGGCGCCCTGCCCGATGGCCGAGCGCTGCGAGGACATCCAGTACGACGCCGGGGCCGGTGGGCTGCTGCTCACCGAGGAGGGGGCCCGCTGGTGGCCGAGCGCGCGGATGTACGACACCGCCGAGGCCGAGTGGACGGCGTGGTCGTGGGGGGACTGGTTCGAGGTCGCACCGGGCGCGCCGACCGAGCTCTACGTCGACAACCTGGATGCCCAGTCGGGCTCACCCAACCCGACGATCACCGCGAGGCGCCCCGCGATGTCCTGGACCAACAGCGCGACGCTCGAGGCAGATGCCCAGCGGGTGCAGGTCGTCACCACCCCGGTGGACGACAGCGTGCTCGGGCTCTGGGCGCTCGACGGCTCCACCGGGGATGCGTCTGCCTTCGGGGATGCCATCCAGCTCGCAGCGGGCACGCGGGCTCCCACGTTCGCTGATGGACCGGCGCAACTCGACGCCCAGGCGCTGACCTTCGACGACGGCTCCGACGGCGACCACGACGAGGCATGGATCCCCACCCGGACCGAGCGTGACTCGATGGCCCACAGCTGGGAGGCATGGGTCCGGGTCGATGGCTGGACGGGATCCAGCGGCATCGGCACGACCAGCCTCGTCGCGCAGGGCGCTGGCGGCGGGGCCGAGCGCCTCGGCATCCTGCTGCGCGAGAGCGACGGGGCGATCGGTCTGCAGTGGTCCGAGGGCGGGGTGCTGCAGGGCCCGCACTGGGTGGCGGCCGACGTGGGCCTGGGCACCTGGCAGCACGTCTACGCGAGCATCGACCCGGACGTTGGCTCGGCCACGCTGATGGTCGACGGGGCCGTGGCCAGCTCGTGGCCGGCGGGCCCGCTCGATGCGGCGTCGGGCCCGGTGCGCATCGGCCACGTCAGCGACGGATCCTTCGACCACCTGCACGGTGCGGTCGCCGATTTGCGGATCACCAGCCGCACCCACACCCCTGTAGAGGTCGCCGGGGCGCTGGCGACCTGGCGCCACCACGGCACGGTGATGTGGGACTCCGCGCCGGGCAGCTGGGAGCCCCACCCGGCGTGCCTCGCCGAGACCCGCTGCGCAGACGTCACCTACGACACCGATGGCGAGGCGGGCACCGCCCGTGCGCTGGTACGGCCGGGCGGGCGCTACCACGCGCGAGCCCGGCACCGGCTCGATGGTGGCGGGGTGTCCCCGTGGAGCAGCTGGGACTGGTTTGCCACCGAGCCCCACCTCGAGGTCACCCTCACCGGGGCAGCCAGCATCGACTTCGATGCAGGCGACGGCATGGGCCCCGGCGAGGAGGCCGTGGCCTCGTTCACGGCGGACGTCGACAGCACCGATGCGCTCGGCTACGTGCTCCTGGCCAGCGGCTCACACGACGATGCGGCGCTGAGCTCGGGCAGCAACACGATCCCGCACTTTGGTCCTGCGTCGGGCCCGATCCCCTGGGACCACCCGGTGGCCGGCGCGCTCGGGCTGACGCTGCTCGATGCCACCGGCGGCAAGGACGAGGACCGCTGGGGCATCCCCACCCACCTCGGAGACCCGGACGACCTGCACTGGGGCGGGCCGCGGCAGTCCACGGGCATGGTCATCCACGACCGTTCCGGCATGGTCGAGGCTGCCGACGAGCTGAGCTTCGGGCTGCGCCTGCGCGTGGGCGACAGCCAGCCGGCCGGCACCTACACGGGCACCTACACCCTGACGGCGGTGGCCCGGATCTAGGGTGACGTCCCCGGAAGCGACGGACGCTGCCGCTAGTGTTGCGGGGTGGTGCGACGGATCGTAGGGAGCTGGATCGAGGCCGGTGACAGGTACCGGGTGAGCTCGGATGCCCTGCTCGACGGGGTGCTGCCCGATGTTGGCGACACGCGCGCCAAGGCCTCCGCGTTCTGGGTGCTCCTGGGCTGCTCGGCCGTGATCGCCGCAACCGGAGTCCTGGCCGACTCCACGGCAGTCGTGATCGGGGCGATGGTGATCGCGCCGCTTGGTACACCGATCTACGGCATGGCGGCAGCGCTCGCGACGGGAATCCGGGTGCGGCCGGCGCTCATGCGGGTGATCGGCGGCGCGCTGCTGGCCATCGCGATCGGGGCGGCGGTCGACCTCGCCACGCTGCAGCGGTTTGCCGTCGATGCGAACCCCCAGGTGCTCGCGCGGGTGAGCCCTGGACTCAGCGACCTGATGGTGGCCTTTGCCACGGGGATTGCCGGATCGATGGCGCTCGTGCGGACCGACATCTCCCCCGCCCTGCCCGGCGTGGCGATCGCGATCTCCCTCGTGCCGCCGCTGACGGTGGTGGGGATCACCCTCGCAGCGGGTCAGTGGGAGATGGCGTTCGGAGCCGCGCTGCTCTTTGGCACCAACATGCTCGCGATCCTCCTGGCAGGCCTGCTGGTCTTCTCCAGCGCACGGCTCGCACAGCCGTTCTCGGACGACCTCGTGCACAGCAGGCATGCGCGTGCGATGCTCGTCGGGGCCTCGATCGTCGTGGTGCTGCTGCTTGCCGGCGGCACCGCCCACACCGCGCGCCTGGCCGCCGAGGAGTCCGACGTGCGGGCGGCAGCTGCCGAGTTCGCCGAGGCACACGATGGCTGGGAGCTTGCGGCGGTGGTTCGCGAGGGCACGACCATCACCGTGACCTTCGTGGGCGATGGCAGCGAGCCGGCCCCGCGGGTGACGGCTCGCTCACCCGGGCTGCGCGAGGTGCGTGGGGCAGGCGCGACGCTGATCATCGAGTTCGAGACCGGAGCCCGGGTGCAGCTATGACCACGTCCCAGAAGAACTCGTCCAGGATCCGCAGCGCCGCTGCCCTGCTGCTCGTGTCCCTTGGCACCCTGCTGCTGATGGTGGGCATGTTCACCGCCTACCTCAAGCTGCAGCTGCTCGACACGGACGTGTGGGAGCAGACCAGCCGCGCGGCGGTCGAGCAGGAGCCCGTCCGCACCGCCGTGGCCACGTGGTCGGTGGATACCCTCTTCGACCAGGCCGAACCAGCAGCGGCCATCGCTGACCTGCTCCCCCCGCGGGCGGCGCCGATCGCCGGGATCGTCGAGTCCCAGCTGCGGCTGCAGGCATACGGCATCGCCGAGCGGGCGCTCGAGTCGGATCGCCTGCAGGATGCCTGGGTGGCGTCGAACCGGCGGGCACACGAGCGCTTCCGGACGGAGCTCGATGCCCGCGACGGCGGGCCGCTGGCACTCGTGCGCAGCCGAACCGACGCCGCTGCCACGAGCGATGGCCTGCTGCTCGACCTGGCACCCCTGCTCGAGCAGCTCGCGGGGAGGATCGGGGTCGATCCGGCCGTGATCGAGCAGATCCCGGACACGTCGGTGACCATCGCCTCCGATGCCCCGTCCCGGGTCGATCGTGGCTAGGCCATCCTCGCGATGCTGGATCGCTCGGGCAACCTGCTGGGATTCCTGTCCTTGCCGCTGCTGATCGCCGGAGCATGGCTGATGCCGGCCCGCAGCCGCGGCTGGATCGCCGTCGGGGCAGCGTTCACGGGCGCATCGATCCTGCTGCTGGTCGCCCGCAACGAGCTTGGGCCACTGGTGGCGGACATGGCGTCGTCTGCCTCCACCTGGAACGGTGCGGTGCTGGCCACCTGGTACGTGGCAACGGGTTCCCTGGCGGACTCCGCCGTTGCCGGCATCATCATCGGCGTCACCACCATGGCCATCGGCTGGGGGGCGGGCCCGTCGCGTGCCGCGGTGCGCCTGCGCGGATGGGTGCCACCCGCCCTGCTCCGACGCCCCGCCGCTGCTGCAGGTGCAGCAGCGCTGGCAGCGCTGGTGGCCATCTCGGCCGTGCCCGTGCTGGGCTCGCGGCGCGCAGCCGTGCAGCTCGTGCTGCTCGCGGGCGCGGCGATTGCCGGGCTGGTGATCGCACGGGTCGCAGCGCGGGAGCGAGCCGCTACGGCAGCAGATGCCGATGTCGCAGCACCCGCCGGGCCGTAGGTCTCCTTCCCCGGGAGCGCATCGTGCCTGCAACGGCCAGCAGGCTGCTACCCCGGGGAATCGGCTGCGACCTTCGCTGGGATCCTCCGTGCAGGCCACAGGGTCAGCAGCGCGGCCAGTGCGACCAGCAGGATCGCGACCTTGAAGGCCTGCAGCTGGGCCTGCCCGTAGGCGGCGACCACCTCCTCGACCTCGGCGGCAGCCAGGCCGGCATCGCGGGCGACCGAGCGGGCAACATCGAGCGGCACCATGTCCACGCCGGCCTGTGCTCGGGCCACGACGGCGTCGCGCACGGGCGGGTCGAGGTCTCCATCGACGACGTTGCCGGCAAAGCCTGCTGACAGCCCGGCCAGCAGCACGCTCCCGACCAGCGCTGTGCCGAGCGCTGCACCGAGGTTCTGGGCGGTGCCCTGGAGCCCTCCTGCCTCGCTGGAGTGTGCGCTGCCGGCCGAGGACATGATCACGTTGCCGAGCTGGGACATCATCAGGCCGGCGCCTGCGCCGAACACCACGAGCCCGACGGTGAACCCGGCGGTGACCAGCGCAGGATCGAGTGCCGCGGCGAGCAGCAACGCGCCGACTGCCAGGAGCACGATGCCGAGCTGCACGACCCGGCGGATCGACCAGCCGGCGGCCAGGCGTGGCCCGATGAGCGCACTGGCCACGAGGCTCGCCGACATCGGCAGGATCGTCAGTCCGGTGGTGAACGCGTCCTGCCCGACGATGACCTGCAGGTAGACCGGCAGCACGAAGAACGCGCCCAGCAGGACGAACTGCTGCAGCAGGAGGGTGATGAGCCCCACCCGCAGGGGGATCACCTCGAGCAGGCGCAGGTCGACCAGCACGGGCTGGGCCTGCTGGATCCTGCGCTCCAGCCTGTGTGACAGCAGCGCAAGCAGCCCCAGCCCTCCGAACACCAGGAACGGCACGGGCGAGAAGCCCAGCGGCGCGAGCTCCACCCCTCCCACGACCGGGACCGCAGCGGGCAGCACCCAGCCCCAGGATGCGCCCTGGAGCACGCCGAGCACCACCATGCCCAGCCCGGCACCGGACATCACGGCACCGACGAGATCGAAGCGGCTGGGTCGAGCCGGCACCGTCCCGAGCAGCCTGCGTGTGAGGAGCACCCCAAGGATCACCACGGCCTCAGCAGCGAACACGTACCTCCAGGTGAAGGTCGCCGTCACCCAGCCACCGATCACCGGCCCTGCCGCGACCGCGGCACCGGTCACCCCACCCAGCACGCCGAACGCGAGCGCCCGATCGCGGCCCTCGTAGGTGACGGTCGTCAGGGCGAGCACCGCCGGCATCACGAGCGCCGCGCCCAGGCCCTGCACGAGCGACCACCCGATGAGCAGCACGAGCAGGTTGGGGCTGAGCGCGGTCACCAGCGACCCGACCGCGTAGAGCCCCAGGCCCAGCGCGTAGGTCCGGTGGGCGCCCCAGATGTCCCCGAGCCGAGCGCCCACCAGCATCGTCATCGCCATCACGAGCGCGTAGGCAGTGATGGTGCCCTGGACCCCGGCGATGGTGGTGCCGAGGTCCTCCACGATGCGGGTGATGGAGACGTTCATGACGCTCGTGTCGAGCACCATCACGAACTGGGAGGTCGCGAGCACGAGCAGGGGCAGGAAGCGGCGCATCGGTCCATCCTCCCATCCGGGTCCGGGACGCGCACTACTGCGGCGACTTTCCCCCACCTGGTGGGGGAAAGTTGGTTCGGGGCGCGGTGGCGGGACCTGTCTGGGCGCGGTGCGTAGGATGCGGGGCATGGCTGCACGACCGAATCCCCCACGCGACCTGCACGAGTTCATCGACCGGCTGCGCGCCGCCGGGGAGCTCTGCGAGGTCAGCGCCGAGGTCTCGAGCGACCTCGAGATCACCGAGATCACCGACCGGGTCACCACCGAGGGCGGCCCGGCGCTGCTCTTCACCAACGTCAGCGGGCACGACATGCCGGTGCTGACCAACCAGTTCGGCTCCGACCGGCGCCTGGCGATGGCCTTCGGGGTGGACGACATCGAGGACGTCGCCGCGCGCATCCGCGAGCTCCTGCAGCTGACCAAGCCGCCGAAGGGCCCCCGGGCCGTGCTGCGCACGCTCGGGCTGCTCGGCCGCACCGCGAGGGCAACCCGGCCGCGGCGCTGGCGGCGCGGCACCGCCCCCGTGCAGCAGGTCGTGCACACCGGCGATGCGGTGGACCTCGACGCGCTGCCGATCCTCGGCTGCTGGCCCGAGGACGGCGGGCCCTACGTCACCCTGCCGCTGGTGTTCACGCGCGCGCAGGACGGCACCCGCAACGTCGGCATGTACCGCGTGCAGCAGCACGATTCGCGCACGACCGGCATCCACTGGCAGATCCACAAGGATGGCGCCGAGCAGTGGCGGCACATGCCACCGGGCGGGCGGCTCGAGGTCGCGGTGGTGGTGGGCGCAAGCCCGATCATCACCTACTCCGCGTCGTGCCCGCTGCCCAGGGACATCGACGAGATGGTCTTCGCCGGGTTCGCCCACGACCGCGGGGTCGAGCTCGTCAGGTGCCGCACCGTGGACCTCGAGGTGCCGGCGCGGGCCGAGATCGTGATCGAGGGCTACATCGAGCAGGGCGAGCTGCGCACCGAGGGTCCCTTTGGCGACCACACCGGCTACTACTCCCTGGCCGATGAGTACCCGGTGCTGCACGTGACCGCCGTCACCCACCGCTCGGACGCCGTCTACGCGGCGACCGTGGTGGGCCTGCCCCCGCAGGAGGACAAGTGGATCGGGCGGGCGACCGAGCGGATCTTCCTGCCGCTGCTGCAGATGGTCCAGCACGACATCGTCGACTACGACCTGCCGATCGAGGGCGTCTTCCACAACCTCGCGATCGTCTCGATCAACAAGCAGTTCCCCGGCCATGCCGGCAAGGCGATGAGCGCGATCTGGGGCACCGCGCTGCTGAGCCTCACCAAGGGCGTGATCGTGGTCGATGCCGACGTCGACGTGCACGACTACGCGGCAGTCGCCGAGGCCGTGGCCGCGAACTGGTCCCCGGAGCGTGACAGCGTCTGGTCATGGGGCCCGATCGATGTGCTCGACCATGCCCCCACGCTGATGGGGGTCGGCACCAAGCTCGGGATCGACGCCACCACCCCCTGGGAGAGCGAGGGCCGCAGCGCCCCGGCTGCCGACCCGGTGGACGCAGGTGCCTTCACGGCCGCGGCCGAGGCGGCCGGAGCCACCGGCGTCTCGCTGGCTGCGCCCGGGGCGGGCGCGCGCCTGGCGGTGGTCAGCCTCGACAAGGATGACACCGCCCACGCCGCGCGCGACCTGCTGCGCACGCTCTGC
>SKUG01000146.1 GCA_007122215.1 Thermoleophilia bacterium
ACCGAGATGCTAACGGCGCGACCTTCCGGCTTCCGCTCGCGGCCTTACTAGAAGCCGTACCGTTCCCCGCGGAGCGCGACTTACTCCGGGAGTTACATGATCAGCTGATGGATCTACGCAACCAAGCCGTCGCTCACAGCGATGCGAGAGGCCGCCGCCCATTCTTCTCACCGGGCGTGTACCCTGAGGTCGACCGATTCGGAGCCACGGAGATCTTTGTTCCAGACGAGTATATGGAGCTGCTTCACCACGTCATCGGCGAATACGAATCGACGTGTTTGCGGAACATGCGACATCTTCGCCAACTGGACCGGTCTACGTTTTCTGCGGGGACTGGCCAGCACATTGATGCAGTGCCCGGTATTCACTTGCCTCTCGGAACTCTCGACGCATGCGCTGAACTTCAGCTCTCCACACTCGGCTCGCTCGCTCAAGCCATCCGCGCGACGGTAGCCGGAACGCCGTAGTTCACACCCCCTCCCCCACGAGCCCATCGAGAAAGTCCACGTCCGGCATGTCCTCGGGCAGCACGTGCACGTAGGTCTCCAGGGTGAAGGCGGCGGAGTGGTGGCCGAGGAGGCGCTGCACCTGCTTGACGTTGCAGCCGGCCCGGAAGAGGTTGGTGGCGTAGGTGTGGCGCAGCGAGTGCAGGGTCGCCCAGGGAACCCCGGCCTCGCGGGCGGCGGGCTTCATCACTCGGGCCAGCAGGTTCCCGGGGGCGAGCATGCCTCCTGTCGGGGACGAAAACACCGGGTCAGTCGCGGCGGTATGTGACGACTGGGACCGGTGTTTTCTGATGTTGTTCGCAAGGCCGCTGGGCAAGGGCACGGTGCGGGTCCCGAAGCGTGACTTGGGCGGGCCGAGCTCGCCCTTGCTGAAGGTGCGCCGCACCCGGATGGTCCCTGCGTCCAGGTCAACATCGCCCCAGCGCAGGGCCACGCACTCGCCGATGCGCAGGCCGGTCGCTGCCAGGAAGCTGATCAGCAGGCGGTAGTCGGGCCGCACCAGGGCGAGCACGCGCTGCAGCTGCTCGGGCGAGAGCGCACGGCGCCGCTCGGCGGCGTCGTCGTCGCGCTCGGGGATCGGCAGGCGCACGTTCGCGGCGGGGTTGACGCGGATGACCCCGTCCTCGAATGCGGTGGCCAGCAGCGCCTTGACGGTCGCGAGCACCTTGCGGACCCCGTCGCGGGACATCGTGCGCGGCGAGCCGTCCTTCAAGGTACCGATCTGCTTCTTGCTCAGGTGCAGCATGAACTGCTTGATGTCGCGGGGCTCGATCTCTGCCAGCAGCATCCGCCCGAAGTAGGGGTTCGCATGGGCGGTCAGGGTCTGGCGGTAGCCGTCGCGGGTCGACTCGCGGAAGCCGCGGCTGGTGCGGCCCCGGTAGGTCTCGATCCACTCGGCTGCGTAGTCGGCGAAGGTGATCCGGCGGCTGGGCCGCAGCTCGCCGCGGGCTGCGGCGGCGCGGATGTTCGCCTTAACGGTCTTGGCCTCGGCCATGGTTCGCACCGATCGAGTGACCTGGCGACCGGTCGCATCACGCTCCTTGACGACGTAGCTCGAGCCTCGGCGGTAGATGCCCGGCACCGTGGTACGCTCGAATCCCTGGCTCATCGTGGTGGCTGCCTGACGGTCGCTGACATGGCCGCGATCTCGGAGGAGTTCGCAGAATCATGTTACCACCCTGTTACCACGCGCCCGTTTTCGGCGCCTACCGCGGCTCTCCCCCAGCCGCTTTCTACGCCTCTTTGCAGGCTTTTCGTGAGGTGGGCCATGCAGGGCTCGAACCTGCGCGCTTCGGATTAAAAGTCCGCTGCTCTACCAGCTGAGCTAATGGCCCGGGTGGGGCGGCTGCCGCCCCTGGCGCATGCTATCGGCAGCGCGGGCTACGAGCCGGAGCCTGCCGGCAGCCTGCCCAGCCAGGCGAGCACGCTGGGCACCACGAAGATCAGCACCAGCGCGGCAATCCACAGGCCCCGCACCACCGGGGAGCGTCTCGGCATCTCCCCCTGCCCGGAAGCCACCTGCCCCCCGGGGTCCGCCCCGACCTGGTCGGATGCAGCGGCCGGCCCCTCCGGCCCCGGCTGCCCTGCCCCTGCGTCGGCGGGCATCTCCGGACGCGTGTCGAGCAGCGCGCGTGCCTCGTCCAGCGTGGACTCTGCCACGAGCACCTCCCGCATGCCTGCAGCGCCGATGTTGATGGCGCCCCAGTCCAGCCCAGAGACGTTGACGCGTCGATGGGCACAGGCGATGCCGTGCTCGCGCAGCACGCCACAGACCATGTCGGCCTCGATCTCGTCCTGGGCCACGGTGAGTCGCACGTCCTGCATGCCCTCAGGATGCCACATGGCTCAAGCCGCATGGGCATCCCGCCGATGCATCCCGTACACGTACATGCGCACGCGCGCGCGGCCACGCGGCCCTCGGCGCCTGTGCCCAGCGAAGGCGCGTCGTTCGCGATGGGTGCCAGCCACGACATCACCGAGTCACTGACCATGGCACCGGAGGCCCCGGTGCAGATCGACCACCGGCTGCGCGAGCGCATCACCGACGCCGTGATGCGCAGCGTGATCCGGTCGATCGGCCTGCGCCCCTTCCTGCTGCCCACGAGCGTGCTCGACCAGCTGCGCTTCATGGGGCTGCGCGGTGAGGGATTCATCAGCCGCCTGGCAGAGATCCACTCGCTGGCCGACTGGCCCTACGTCTGGGAGTCCGAGGCCGACAAGCAGGCTGCCGCCGGCAACTGGCTCACCGCGTCGGTGCTCTACTACCTCGCGCAGCGCATCATCATCCGCCCCACCCCGCTCAAGGAGCGGCTGTATGCCACGACCCGCCGCGCCTACGCGCGCGTCGACCATGCGGCACCGCTCGAGGAGGTGCGCGTGCCCCACGCCCACCACGTCGTGGCTGGGCTGCTGCAGGTCCCGCGGCCGCGCCCCGGGGATGACCGCGTGCCGCTGGTGGTGATGACCCCGGGGGTGACGGCCACCAAGGAGGAGCTGCACCCGTTTGCCGATGCGCTGGTGCGACGCCGCTACGCCGTGTGCCGGATCGACAACCCCGGCTACGGCGAGACCACCGGCAACCTCACCTTCGATACCCGCCTGGTGCCGGCTGCGGTCGCCGAGGCGCTCCGGCACGACCCGCGGATCGACCCGGCCCGGATCCACATGTTCGGGATGAGCATGGGGGGGCTCTGGACGCTCCACAGCGCCGCGGCGTTCGCCCCGGCGAGCGTGGTCACCATCTGCGCACCGTTCTCGCCGCAGCGGTTC
>SKUG01000166.1 GCA_007122215.1 Thermoleophilia bacterium
CGGTGATCGGCTCGCCGCCGGCATGGGTCACGAGCACCTCGACGGCGGATGCGGCTCGCGCGGTGCTGGTGCGCCCGATGCGATCCCCGAGCCGCCGGGCGACCGACCGGTCCACCTCGACCCCCTCGCGGCGGAAGGCCTCGATGATCCACGGGTCGAAGGCCGCGGGCTTGGGCACGTCATGCTGCTCGACGTGTCCTGCCGCCGTGCAGGCCTTGAGCAGCCTGCTGTTGCGTGCGAGCTTCGTGGCCACCAGCGCGAGCGTTGTGCTGGCAGCGGGCTGCTCGATGTACGGGATGAGCTCGCCGATCTCGGCCGCCTTCCAGCCATCCACGCCGTCCAGGACCACGAGGCGCTCGCTGGCGAAGAGTCCCAGCGTGGAGCATGCAGCCACCACGCTGGATGCGTCGGTGGCGGCGGCGTCGAGGTGGTCGACGGCATCGTCGGCAAAGCGCGCACGCAGCTCCCGCAGGCGCGCCCGAACCCGGGGCGTGTCGGTTCCATAGAGCAGCACGGTGCGGGGAAGGTCGGACATGCGGTGATCCTATCGCTGGGACAGCCGACGGTCAGGGCGCGCGCAGGTGGATGCTCCCGTCCGCATGGATGTCGACGCGGACCGCACCGTGGATGTCGCTGCGCACCACCGGCACGTCCGCGCCCTGCAGGGCCTCGATCGTCGACGGGTGGGGATGGCCGTAGGAGTTGCCGGCACCGGCACTGACCAGCGCCAGCCGGGGCCGATGGCGACGCAGCAGGCCGGGTAGCAGGGGATCGGCGCTGCCGTGGTGTGCGACCTTGAGCACGTCCGCGGGCGGGGCGTGTGCGCAGTGGCAGGCATGCCCCTCGGCGTCGCCGGTGAGCAGGATGCGCCGCCCGGCCACGGTCACCATGAGCACGACGCTCGCGTCGTTGGCCGCGGGCTGCACCCCTCGCCGCTGGCCCGGGGACGGGCATGGTGGAGCCAGGACCTCGACGAGCAAGGGCTCGAGCGCGAGCTGCCGGCCGGCGCACAGCGCGATGACCGGCGCTCCCGCACCCGTACGCTCGGCAAGCTCGGCAGCCTCGTGGGGGTTGGTGGCCACCCATCCCGGGCGGTGGCTTGCCAGCAGCACGTCGAGCCCGCCAGCATGGTCGTGGTCGAGGTGGGTGACGACCACTCCCGTGAGCGGTCGGCTCGTGAGCTCGTCCCGGAGCGGCACCAGCTGGCGCCGCAGCCGCAGCGGGGACGGCCCTGCATCCACGGCGATCGAGTGACGCTCGCCGATCAGCAGGAACGCATCCCCCTGCCCCACGTCGAGCATCACCAGGGAGCCAGCTGGCGGCGGATCCCCGGCAGCGGCGGGGGCCGGGGCCGATGCGACCGACCATGCCGCTGCACCTGCCACGGCAGCGAGCGCTGCAGCACGGGCAACGCGCTCCCGGCCAGCCCGCACCTCGTGCAGTCGCAGGTGGCCTGCCGCTGCCCACCCACCCAGCACGACGCTGGCCGCGAGGCTCGCTGCCAGCCAGCCGTCGAGGCCGAGGCTCGCTCCGGGCAGCGCCGCGGCGCTGCCCGCAACCCAGGCGAGGACGCCCCCGACTGCCCCGGCCCCCTCGAGGAGGGTGGCCCCTGCCGGTGGGATTGATGGCTCGAGCAGCGCACCGGCCAGCCCCACCACGAGGATCACCGAGGCCATCGGGATCCCCACGAAGTTGGACACACCGCCCAGCAGGGGCGCCTCGCCGACGTGCCAGAGCAGGATCGGGGCGGTCGCGACCTGGCACAGGGCCGTGGCCGCGGCAGCAGCCGCCAGCCAGGTCGGAGCCCGCAGACGCCGGTGCAGCCACTGCGCGGCAGGCGAGCCGGCCGTCACCAGCGCGGCGACGCATGCGAAGGAGAGCTGGAACCCGAGGTCTGCATGGATGCCCGGCACCACCCAGAGCATCATCGCGGCAGCAGCGATCGCCGCGGTACGCACGTCCGCCATGCCCCCTCGGAGCCATGCAGCGATGCCGACCAGGCCCATGATCGCTGCCCGCACCACGGAGGCCCCTCCCCCGGCTGCCACGACGTATGCAGGGACTGCCGCGATCGCCAGCAGCAGCCCGAGGCGCCTGCTGCCGCCGCAGACGACCACGAGGGCAATGCACATGCCGATCACCAGGGCGATGTTCTGGCCAGACGCTGCCAGCAGGTGCCAGAGTCCGCTGCGGCGAAACGCCTCCTGCAGCATGGGCGACATGCCGTCGGGCCGGCCGAAGACCACCCCCATCACCACCGAGCTCGCGTCGGCGTCGGGGATCCGGCGGGGGACGGCATCGAGCAGGCGCTCCACCCACGCACCCACCTGCCCATCGGGCTCGATCCACAGGTGACGCGTCGTCCAGCCGGGTGGCTCGGCTCCCCGCCATGCCCGCAGCAGCGCGGGCGGGATGGCCAGCACGGCTGCCCAGCGCAGCCAGCTGCGGCGTCCCACCTGGCGGTCGGCAGCGGCCTCGGCTGCGCCCGGAGCGTTCACATGGTCACCAGTCCCTCGAGCCGGGCCGCGGTTGCCGGGCCGATGCCCGGCACGCGCACGACCTCGTCGATGCCGGCGAACGGGCCGTTCTCCTCCCGGTCGCGGATGATCGCGGCAGCCGTTGCCGGCCCGATGCCCGGCACCTGCTCGAGCTGGGCTGCATCGGCCGCGTTGAGGGAGATCGGCGCAGCCGGCTGGCCGGCGACTGCACCGCCGGCACCGGCGGCCGCCCCAACTGCCGGAACCACCACGTGCTGGCCGTCGACGAGCGGTGCCGCCCGGTTGATCCGACCGAGGTCTGCCCCTGCCGCAGGGCCCCCTGCCATGGTGATCGCGTCGCGCACGCGTGAGCCCACCGGAAGCTCCACGACCCCGGGTCGCGCGACCTCGCCGGCAACGTCGACGACGACCACCTCTCCCGACCGCTCCCATGTGCCACCTGCAGTGACCGGGTCCTGCTGCAGGGGAGCCGGAGCTCGATCGCCTCCTCCCTGCCCGCGGGCAGCGCCGACGATGACCAGGGCACCGAGCAGGATCACGGCCGCAGCCGCAAGCGATGTTCGACCGTTCAGGGACACGCACCGACCCTGACACCGCCCGTGTCACGAGATGTGCCCCGTCCGTCACGAATCGCTGGCTGGCGTCACCCCGCGCCAGCAGGACCGGCCTCGGGCAGGCAACGCCCCGATCCGCGCACGGGGGCCGCCCCTCGGACCATGGCCTCCTGCAGGCTCAGCGTACGACGATGTTCACGAGCTTGCCCGGGAC